>JBFOMC010000344.1:0-8124 GCA_040830565.1 Flavobacteriaceae bacterium | reverse complement strand
CATACGAAAATCACCGGAAAAGGTGTCGCGCAGCTAGGACATCTCAATTACTTAAAAGTCCTCAATATGACCGGAACAAGGTTCAAAAAGGATCATTTATCTGCATTATCACAAATAAAAGGGTTAAAAGCGGCTTATCTCTTTAATACCGGGCTTAATGAGGCAGATCATCGGGAATTTCAAGGGGATAGCACCTTCCGTATTGAATTTGGCAATTATGAGCTTCCTAGACAGGCTTCCGATTCTATAGTATATTGATTATCAATGTTTTAATCAATTGTTAAATTCCAATTTTCTAAAATAAAACCTCCTGAAAAACGTTTTATATTAGTAGAACCCCCAAATCTATTATTATGAGATACCTATACTCCCTGCTATTAGGCATTCTTTTCATTTACTCATGCTCCAAAGACACCGATGGTGGTGATGACCCAAAAACCACAGCCCTGGAGGCCTGTTTTGAAATAAGTAAGGACACCCTTTCTGTTGGTGAAAATCTTCAACTTACTGATTGTTCCAAGGGAGCAAGCAGTTATGCCTATAATTTTGGCAACGGAGAAAGCAGCGAAGAAGATAGTCCAACGGTTAATTATCAAGACGGTGGAGACTTTAATATATCCCTTACTGTGACCAATGACGACATGGAAACCAAAACATTTTCCAGGAAGGTTCATGTGATATCCGCTGCCTCAAAATACATTTATCCGGACATTCCTGCCGGTTTTAGCACAATGTCCTTAGAGACTGGTATACATCCTTCAAATGGTAATATTTATTCTATAGAATTGGTTGAAGATCATGTGGGCGCCGGCGGTTCAAAATACTATTACAATGAACTGGATGCCAGTTACAATGTAACCTCAAATTACGTTGCTGATAAACCCTTTGAAGCTAACAGTGCTTTTGTTAATTTCTATCCAAGTGGTAACATGAACTTTGTCTTCTCCAGAACCTTAGCCGGACTCTACGGCACACAAGAAATAACCTACAACAGTGGTTGGGGATATTTAAATGGAATTAATTCTGCAACAAAGCACAGTTATGGCTTCTTGCCCGATGGAGTCAACTTTCTGTATTATGGAACTGAAGAAGATGCCGGAGTTTACAAGGCTGCCATTGAAAGAAGAAATGCAAGCGGAGATGCCTTTGAAGTGTTCCTGGGTGATCTTGGAAGTACAGATGGAATGATAGGAGACATGATTCCCTCCGGAAGTGGCTATATTGCCTTTGGCGGGGTCTTCACCAAAAATGCAACCTCTCCTTATATTGAAAACTATAAACCGGTAGTCATCTTTTATGACAGCAGTCTGGCTATTACTTCGCACGTCATTTTTGATAGCTCGGTACTCAGCGGTAAAATAAGTTCTGCCAACGACCTGAATGGTTCGTATCATGTAGAACAACTTAGTAACGGGAACATCGCAATGTACGGCAATGGAGAACTCATAGTTTCAGACGCCGCTGGAAGCCTAATTAGCACCACATATTTTGAGGGAACCAAAAACAATCAGGCACTGATCTCCCTTGGAGATTCCTTTATTCTTTCTACTGATAATTACCTCAAAAAGTTTGACGCCAATGGTGGTTTAGTCAAAAAATTAAAGTATGGAGGGCATTATCTTCCGGAAATTTTAGAGGTTTCAAACCTCTTGTTCTTTGCGGCCGGATATGAGGTAGAGGGTGAGATTAAAATGTTCTATGGCTCATCAGATAAGGATCTAAATCTTATTGATCTTAATCAATAAGAACTAGGCTTACAATTTTAAAGGGAGCGCTTTTGGCGCTCCTTTTTATTTTTATAACTAATGGAAATACCATAGTTTAGGCCTCAAATAAAAATGCATGGGCCTGAGTAAAAAAATTGGATTGGTTCTAGGACCGCTCTTGTTTTTACTGATTCTTAATCTACCCGAACTAATTCCTGGTAAAGAGAGTGCGAATGGTGTGATTGCCGTGGCCGTATGGATGGTATTCTGGTGGATTACGGAAGCCGTATCCATTTCAGTGACGGCTCTGCTACCCCTACTGCTTTTCCCATTGCTTAAGGTGATGCCAATGGCCGATGTTGGGGCCAATTACGGAAGCCCGATTATTTTCCTTTTTTTCGGGGGCTTTGTCCTGGCTTTGGCCTTGGAGAAGGTAAACTTACACAAGCGCATTGCCCTAAATATCATTAAACTAACGGGAACAACCCCGAATAAGGTAGTGCTTGGATTTATGATTGCAACTGCCTCGTTAAGCATGTGGATCAGTAATACGGCTAGTACCGTAGTGATGTTGCCCATAGCCATGTCTGTAATAAGGCTACTCATTGATGATGAAGATGGCTTTACCAAAGGAGATCAAAACTTTGCTTTAAGTGTGATGCTGGGTATAGCCTTTTCGGCAAATGCCGGTGGCATAGCCACCGTAATCGGGACACCCCCTAATTCAGTAATGATCGGATTGCTGGAAAACGAGTACAACATAGAAATTTCGTTTTTAAAATGGATGACACTTGGAGTACCTTTTTCGCTAATCTTGCTCACAATTTGTTATCTGGTACTGGTAAAATGGATGTTCCCGAGCAAGCAGCTAAAATTTGCCGCCTCGAGAAATGTTATCAACTCCGAGCTACAAAAACTAGGACCAACTTCTGGAAAGGAAAAGATGGTTTTGGCAATTTTTGGGGTGACCGTTTTCCTTTGGATATTCAGAACCTTGATTAATAGTATATTTCCGGGACTAGGGTTATCGGATACTATGATCAGTATGTTTGCCGCCATAGCGTTATTTGCCGTTCCTTATAACCTTAAAAGAGGCGACTTTATAATCGGTTGGAAGGACACAGAAAAACTTGCCTGGGGAATTCTAATACTTTTTGGAGGTGGTTTGGCGTTGGCCAATGGGATGTCTGTAAGTGGTATTGTAGATATGGTTTCCGGCGCAATTGCTTCAAGTGAAATTAGCATCCTTTTTACCGCAGCCCTGCTTATTTTATTAATGCTTTTTATGACAGAGCTTATGAGTAATGTAGCTCTTGTCGCGGTTCTTGCCCCTGTAGTTGCAGGTATTGCTATAGGTCTGGGAATTCCAATTTTGTATTTATTAATTCCGGTTACGATTGCCAGTAGTTGTGCCTTTATGTTACCCATGGCAACGCCCCCCAACGCCATTGTATTTGCCAGCGGCTACATAAAAGTGCATCAGATGGCAAGGGTGGGAATACTATTGAATCTCATTTCGGTAGGCCTGCTAATTTTGCTCTTTCAATTTGTAATTCCTGTACTTTTCTAAAAATCTAAGGCCGCCCCCCTATTTATTGCTTCGGTCTGGTCAATTGAATAATTGACATTATATGCATAAAGACCGCTGAGGGCATTAGAAATGCCGGAACCAAGACAAATGGAAAGGTCATTATCTCCAGGGGTGCCAAAGATTCGGTTTCTCCCCAGAACGAAGGGATAAAGATCGTCGTGATAAAAAGGAAAATAATAAAGCTAATAACTGCTAAACCGAAATAATTCCAGTATAGAGCGACTTTTGAGCTCCATATATTGCGGTTAAAAACCATAAAACCAACAACCGGAGCGCTAAAACCAAAAATAATATCGTAATTGTATCCCTCGAAGGTAACTTCTGGGTGTAAAAGACCTGCTGCTACTGATCCTACAAAAAGACTTTCGATTACAATTCTGAAGGTCTGATAATAGACAGCCCAAGACTTAGGAATTGCCGTCAGCACCTCACTATTTCGATATTTATACAGCACCACACCGGTAAAAATAAAAGCAGGAAAAATCAAGAAAATGGGAAAACGAGGTGGTAGGCTAAAGTCCTGTAAAAAACCGGAGCTTGCTATCAAAAGTATATATACAAACCATATACAAAGTCCTAGTCCCAAAACCAATACACGTTTTCTCCTTATTTTAAGCTGTTTGCCAGTTTTTTTTAATCCGTAATTATAGCCGAAAAGAATAATCTTGGTCATGATCAGCGAAAGAAGAACATATCCTATTTCTAACATCTTTAATTATTTAGGTGATTCTATCGTATATAACTTCAAATGAATCCTGACCCTCTTTCCCAAGAATGGATCGGACTTCCTCCATTGCCTCTTCCCAAGATGGAATTATTTTCTCGATTAAAAGCCTTCCCTCTTTGGTAATCTCAATTTGCCTTAATGCGTTTTTTTTCACCAAATCACCTTCTAGCAATCTTTGTAAATTTCTACTGGTAGATGATTTTTCCAGGAATAACAAATCGCATAGCTCTCGTTGAGATTTATTTCCTTTTTTAGCAACAACAAAGAGTATACTTAACTGGCTAGGGGTTAATCCAAAAGGGGTGATATGCTTCCTAAAAATGGAAGATATAATGCGGTTTAATCGCATCATTCTACTTGAGAAACAAACGGAAGGATCACAACTACTTAACAAGGGATATTCTATATGCATGCCTCAAAGGTAAAACAATGTAGTTGTATATACAACTTTTGGTTTTATAAAAAACCCCAATCTCCAATGATCATCAGAAATCAGGGCTTATATTTAAACACTAAGAAATCCGGGGGAATACTTCCAGTAGTGTTACTTACTAATATACGCATCAATGCCTGTAGGCAGATTATCTGGCGATTTAATATCTAGCTCAATATCATCTTCTCTGTCTATATAACTGATATCTCTAAAATCTTTTGGCGCTGCGTAAGGATCAAAGCCTTCAGGAAGATATCTACTGAAATCGACCTCTACTTCCTCCTCATTTAAAAACTCGACCGAATTTATATTGAAATAAAAAGTATATGGATCAAAATCTTCAGGCAGATAATCCGCTACGTCGAATCCGAGCTCTATCTCTGCCTCGTCTTCAAGATAAACTACACTGTCAATTACGCAGGGATCTTTCTCCTCACATGGTTTATGAGCCATTAGGCCGTTACTTATTAAAAGACCTAGTGCAATGCTTGTAATTAAATTGTCTTTATTCATAACGTTTATAGGTTAAATCTTAAGCAAAGATAAAACCGTCTGTTGGGCATTTTATTGTCCTTAAGACGAGCTTAACAATCCCATAAAATTTCTTGAAAAATGATATTCTCAGAGAAAAACAAGCTTTGTTATCAACAATGCATTTTAACAATACTTCTTTTACAAGGATGCCAGAGGGCAATGCTAATTTTTGTCAGCTTGAAATTTGAAGTTTTGGAGTTAATCTTTTGTTAAGAATCCAGACCCATCCCTTTATCCAATTTATCGTACTGATATCGGCAGAATTCAGCAAAAAAAGAGAGCCGCTGTCTCAAACGGCTCTCCTAGCTAACTAATCAAATAATCGATAGAAAATGAGAATATTCTATCCACTTATTTATCGAGAGTAGGGGTCAAATCCCCTGGGTAAATAATCGGCGGTGTTGAAATCTAGCTCTACCTCATCCTCTTCTTCTATATATTCAACGCTATTTAGATCGAAGTAAACTTCGTAGGGGTTGAATCCTTCTGGTAGATACGCCGCAGTATCAAATCCCAGATCTAAATCTTCATCCTCTTCTATGTAAGAGATTGCATTAATGTCTTCAGGAACACTGTAAGGATCAAAATCCGTCGGTAAATAATCCATAGTGTTAAAGCTGAATTGAACTTCCTTTACATCATCGATATACGTAACCTTATTTAGATCGAAATACACTTTGTAAGGATCGAAATTTTCAGGAAGATAATCTGCCGGATCGAACCCGAGATCAATGGGCTCTTCAAACTCTAAAAAGACAATATCATTTAGGTTGAGCTCAGCAGGAATGTTTCGTTCTGCTTTAAGTGCTTTGTTAACCTTAGAAACTTCCGGAGCACTTACCAATTGAACTGGTGCTTCCAGAACTTCACATTGAACTACTTCCGTAATTTTGGTGTCTATTTCCGAGCTTGTGCTCTCTATTTGCGGTGTGGTTGTATTGCTGATGAACACTAATCCACATATGGCTAATAACTTATTCATTTTTTGATTGATTGATGTTCGCTTTTGGCGAAACTGATTGATGATTGTTTATTTAATAGACTGGATTCAAATCAAAATGTTACACTAGGGGCAATTCTTTAACACTGAAATAACATAGAGATTTTGAGGAGATGAATTTTCCATTTCTTTTTAATGTACTGTTTATCAGGTAATTAAATATTAAAAATGATTAAGAAAATTATCTTTCGCTTATGATTTTGTTAACAGAAGTTCTAGCTTATTTTTCGGTTCTTTGGGAGATTCTTAACTAAACCGAAAACATACTTCGATATGACCAAAAACATACTCTCTAAGATACTTCTTGCGTGTATTGTATTAGGCAGTTTCCAAACTGTAGAAGCGCAGATCTTCAAAAAGAAAAAGAAGAAAACAGAACAAGCTGCCGATAAGCCCAAATCTAAAAAAGACAAAATTCAGCCCTACAACAAGGTAATTACTAAGGAAGCCAAAACGGATAAAGGGCTTTTTGATGTTCATGTGGTTGATAATAAACATTATTATGAGATCCCGGATTCGCTTTTTAATAAAGAAATGCTGATGGTGAGCCGGATCTCTAAAACTGCAACGGGCATCGGATTTGGCGGAGGAAAAATAAATACTCAGGTACTTAGATGGCAAAAGAAGCCTACCAAAGTATTATTGAGAGTTGTAAGTTATGGAATCGTTGCTGCAGATTCCTTACCGGTTCATGAAGCCGTGGTTAATTCCAATTTTGAACCTGTTCTGTATGCCTTTGATATAAAAGCTTTTAATAAGAAGGACTCCCTAAACCCGGCTACCGTAATATCCGTGGATGATCTTTTCACAAAAGATGCAAAAGCCTTAGGTATGCCCGAATTCTATAGAAAGCGGTATAAGGTAAGCAGGTTAGACGATAGCCGAAGTTATATAGAGTCTATAAAGAGTTATCCTCTAAATGTGGAAGCCAGGCATGTAAAAACCTATAACGCCGCCAACCCTCCTTCTAATGGGAGTCTTGGTTCAATCTCCATAGAAATCAACAATTCTATGGTTCTATTGCCAGACGAACCGATGAAAAGACGGTATTTTGACAGGCGTGTGGGTTGGTTCGCCAGAGGGCAGACAGATTATGGCCTTGAAGCACAAGAGAGTAAAACTGTGCGTTTTCTAGATCGTTGGAGATTAGAGGTAAAAGAGGAAGATATTGACAAATTTAAAAGGGGGGAGTTGGTTGAACCCAAAAAACCTATAGTGTATTACGTAGACCGGGCTACTCCAAAGAAATGGGTGCCTTATATTAAACAGGGAATTGAAGATTGGCAGGTGGCCTTTGAAGAAGCCGGCTTTAAAAATGCTATAATAGCAAAAGACCCTCCGACAGTCGAAGAAGATCCGGAATGGTCTCCCGAAGATGTTCGGTATTCCGTAGTGAGGTATTTGGCTTCTCCTATACCAAATGCAAACGGACCCCATGTAAGTGATCCAAGAAGTGGTGAAATATTGGAATCGGATATTAACTGGTACCACAATGTAATGACCTTACTTCGCAACTGGTTCTTTGTACAAACTGCGGCCATCAATGAAGATGCCAGAGGAGTGGCTTTTAAAGATGAAGTTATGGGCAGACTCATTCGTTTTGTTTCTGCGCATGAGGTAGGCCACACCATTGGTTTACCACACAATATGGGCAGTAGCCCCGCCTATCCGGTAGATTCACTTAGATCTGTTTCCTTTACCAAGAAATACGGAACGGCTCCTTCAATTATGGACTACGCTCGTTTTAATTATATAGCACAACCTGAAGACGGAGATGTTGCGCTAATGCCAGATATCGGGGTGTACGACAAATATGCCATTAAATGGGGGTATCGTCCTATTCTAGACAAGACCGCAGAGGAGGAAAAAACTACACTGGACCAATGGATCCTTGAACATGCCGGAGATCCTTTGTACCGTTTTGGCCACCAACAAGTAGGCGATGTTGTAGACCCAAGTTCACAAACAGAAGATCTGGGAGACAATGCCATTAAGGCCAGTGAATACGGTATTAAAAATTTGAAAAGGATTGTCCCCAAACTTGATGAATGGACAGAAGAGGAAGGCAAGAATTATGATGATCTGGGCACCTTATACGGGCAGGTAATTAATCAATTTAACCGCTATATGGGT
>JBFOMC010000343.1:0-19587 GCA_040830565.1 Flavobacteriaceae bacterium | reverse complement strand
TTAATATCTATATCCTCAGGATACCTCAAGCCTGAAAGTTTGATCATATTCTTGGCCAAATCGAAAATCCGTACAGATTTACCCATATCAAATATGAAAATTTCTCCTCCCTGCCCCATTGCTGCAGCTTCCAATACTAATTGGGAGGCCTCAGGAATGGTCATGAAATATCTTGTGATGTCTTTGTGAGTTACAGTTAGTGGCCCTCCATTCTGAATTTGCTTTCTGAATAGCGGAATAACAGAGCCGTTGGATCCCAAAACATTTCCAAAACGGGTGGTAATGAACTTGGTTTTGTTTTCCTGATGCATACAGCTTATATACATTTCAGCTATACGCTTGGTTGCTCCCATTACATTAGTGGGATTAACTGCCTTATCTGTGGAAACAAATACAAACTTGTCTACGTTGTAATTTAACGAAAGATCCACCAGCATTTTCGTTCCTGCAATGTTAACTTTTATGGCCTCATAAGCGTTGTATTCCATTAAAGGAACATGTTTGTATGCGGCTGCATGAAAGACCATGGTTGGCTTATACTCCTGGAAAAAGGTGTTCATTCTATTCTTGTCACGGATATCCCCAACCATCGGAATAAAATTATGAAAGCCATTTTGCTTTAATTCTTGCTGAAGATCATACAGAGCAGATTCAGCCTGATCTATTATGATCAGGGATTTATAATCGTAATTGGCGATCTGCCTAACAATCTCACTACCTATAGAACCTGCACCCCCGGTAACCATAATTACCTGGCCTTTGAGCTCATCAGAAACCTTTGATTTCTTGATGTTTATAGGTACTCTATTCAACAGATCCTCTATCTGAACCTGCTTTATCTGAGATAGTTTAAGTTCCCCATTAATCCAGTCCTCTACAGGCGGAACTATTTTAACCTGAACATTGTAGTCCACCAGGCTTTCAACGATCTCCCTTAATCTGTTGTTATCTATATTATTAATAGAAACAATGATCTCCTCAATTTCTCTTCGGCCAATAAAATCACCAGACAATTCTCCTTTGGAGTACACTTTTACCCCATTGATGCTCTTACCTACCTTTTTGTTGTCATCGTCAACATAGCCGATAACTCTGGAATTGGTTGCAGTATGGCTGGTAATAGCATTGTAGGTCAGGATACCAGATTCGCCGGCACCGTATATAATTACATTTTTGGTGATCTTGAATTTCTTTACCAGATTGTAATAGAGCGTCTTAAAAACATACCTTGAGGCAGTGAGTATGATGAAGCTAATTAAACTGTGAATGATAATGATAGACAGTGGAATCGTAAAGTCTTCCATAAAATTGGCCTGCCTGTTTATTATTACCAAGAATATTGTAATGATGCTAGATAAGCATATCGCATTAAAAATATTATATACGTCCCTTACACCCGTATGACGTACAACACCTTTATATGACCCTGTTAATAAAAAGGCCATAAATGCTATAAAGGCAACAAAAGGTAGTTGAATAAATAGCTCTTCCGTCTCAAAATTTAAGGTCAAATTAAACCGTATGAGATAGGAGAGTATAAATGAAATGCATATGAGAAGCACATCTATGCCAAGAACCAACCATTTGGAAGCATACCTATGCGCATTACTCATTAAGTAGTTTTTAATCATGGGGCAATGATTTAAGGATTAGGGCTACAATTCTTTCCAAATCTTCCCTGGATAAATTGGATCCACTGGGTAAACAAAGTCCTCTTTCAAAGAGATCCTCAGATACGCCATTGGTAAAATTTGGATATTTCTTAAATACCGGCTGCAAATGCATCGGTTTCCAAAGTGGTCTCGATTCAATGTCTTCCTCTAAAAGTCCAAGGCGGATGCGTTCTCTGTGATCAAAGGAAGGTGTTAAGATGCAAGTCAACCATCTGTTAGAGAAGAAGCCTGTTGGTTCTTCCAGAAATTCGATCTCAGCGCGATGTGACAGTCTACTTTTGTAAAATTCAAAGTTAGCTCGTCTGGCCTTTACTCTATCGTCGAGTACTTCCATTTGCCCCCTGCCGATTCCGGCTAGAATATTACTCATTCGATAGTTGTAACCCACATGAGAATGCTGATAGTGCGGTGCTTCATCTCTTGCCTGGGTGGCTAAAAAAATCGCCTTTTTCTTCAGTGCCTTACTTTTGGTGACCAAAGCTCCACCTCCTGAAGTGGTAATAATTTTATTCCCGTTGAAGGAAAGGATACCTATATCTCCCAAACTGCTACAGGCTAAATCCTGAAAAGTACTTCCAAGGGCCTCTGCGCTGTCTTCGACTACCGGAATTTGATACTTTTCCGAGATTTCCTGTATCTCATTTACCATATATGGCATGCCATAAAGGTGGACAGCAACAATTGCCTTGGGTTTTTTACCGTTTGAGATGCGTTCAAGTATGGCCTTTTCTAATAATTCTGGTGAAATATTCCAGGTAGAAGTTTCACTATCCACAAATACAGGAGTAGCTCCAAGGTATAATATAGGATTTGCGGAAGCAGAAAAAGTAAAACTTTGACAAATAACCTCATCACCCTTCGTCACTCCCAATAATTCAAGTGCCAAATGAATAGCAGCGGTGCCTGAACTTAGAGCAGCCACATGTACTTGCCTCTCTATGTAATTTTCAAGCGCTTGCTCAAAATAAGTTACATTCGGTCCCAAGGGAGCAACCCAATTGGTATCAAAAGCCTCCTTAACATAGGATTGTTCTGTACCTCCCATATGAGGAGAAGAAAGCCATATTTTTGTTGCAGTTATCAATCTAGTCTAAATTTTACTAGTGCCTGTTATAGCCTTCATCTTCAGTTTAATCTGTTGATATGGCCTAAAACTTCCTTCACAGATAGTATTTATACATACCAATATACAAACAATTGAAGATATCATTACACTTTTAAGGTGTAAATATCCGGCAAATCTAAGCCGTAAAAGTAAATATATGAACTGATCCGGGAAAAATTTACCAACACATTTCGTTCAAGTGACTTTATTTCACGACTATGAACAAAATAGGCCCATTATACCTGAAAATTTAGGGGATTGCCCGAAAATGCCTCTTCCCTAATACTAAAAAATCAGACCATTTTTCCAATGCTTTGTCAATAAAAACTTCCAAAAGCACTTTGCTTTGCAATTATTCTTAATTTTGGCACCGAAGATGTCATTTGAACCAAACAGGAATGGCATTTTATGCAAACGGAAACGAGATTGAAAGGATGAACATTCTAATCACCGGAGCGGCCGGTTTTATTGGCTATCATGTCTCAAAAAGATTATTGGAAGCAGGGCACCAGGTCATTGGATTGGATAACATTAATGATTATTACGACGCCAGCCTAAAATACGCCCGTCTTAGGCAATTGGGCATCTCCTCGCAAGAAGCAGAAACTTTTGGAGATATTAGTACGAGTAAGATTTTTGATGGCCGGTTCAGTTTTGTACGTATGCACCTTGAAGACAGAAAGGCCCTTCCGCAGTTATTTGCTTCTCAAAATATCGATGTAGTGTGTAATCTTGCTGCACAAGCCGG
Organism: Flavobacteriaceae bacterium; assembly: GCA_040830565.1. Taxonomy (GTDB): domain Bacteria; phylum Bacteroidota; class Bacteroidia; order Flavobacteriales; family Flavobacteriaceae; genus JAFMPW01. The sequence continues at coordinate 16,061 of JBFOMC010000343.1, read as the reverse complement.
GGTCCGATATAGCCTTGAAAGCCCTGAGACCTATGTAGACAGCAATATCGTTGGTTTTCTAAACCTACTTGAGTGCTGCAGACATCATAAGATACAGCATCTTGTATACGCCAGTAGTTCTAGCGTTTATGGGCTAAACCGAGAGATTCCCTTCAAAGTTGAACACCATGTTGACCAGCCCATTAGTTTATATGCAGCAACTAAAAAGAGCAATGAACTGATGGCTCATACTTATAGCCATCTTTTTGCAATTCCTACTACCGGACTCCGATTTTTTACGGTTTACGGACCATGGGGCAGACCAGATATGGCTATGTTCCTGTTTACAGATGCCATTGTCAATGACCAAAGCATTAAAGTTTTCAACCATGGCAAAATGGAGCGCGACTTCACCTATGTGGATGATATTGCAGAGGGTGTGATTCGCATAATAGAAGATAAGTCACGGTTTCAGGCGTCTACAGATGAACTGTATAAGCTCTACAATATTGGAAATAACAAGGCCGTGGGCCTAATGGATTTTATTATTGAAATAGAAAATTGTCTGGGAAAAAAAGCCAAAAAAGAATACATGCCCATTCAGGCAGGTGATGTGGAAAGAACCTGGGCCAATGTTGATGCTTTAATGGCCGATTACAACTATTCACCTTCTACAAGTATCAGAGATGGGGTCAGAGAATTTGTCAACTGGTATTTGGAATACTACGCCACATCTAAAAACAAAGCCATCAATGTTAAATGAACATGAAGATTTCAGCTCAATTTTACCATCCTTTAATTTTTTGTTTTCTTACGCACTGATTGTGCCTTTTTAGCGTTATAGTTTTCGGAATTTCATCAGACGGCAGTTTTGATCATTTTCTAAAAAGACGAGTACGAATAGTAATACGCCAACTTAAAACCTTTTCAATATATGATTGAAACATCTAATGAGAAACTAAAAGTGATTTATCTAATGGGGTCTGGAAGATCCGGGTCTACATTGATGAATATAATTTTTGGTAATCACCCTGAGGTTGTTGCTCCCGGAGAATTAAACAATGTAAACAGACTGAAGCAAGAGAAGTTTACCTGTTCTTGTGGAGAACGGGTGGAGGAATGCGACTTTTGGAAAAGAGTTATGCATGAATGGAAAAACAGGAGCAGCGAAGCCAACGTCAAGGCCTACCTGGGAAGCATGCATCAAATAGAAAGATCAAAGTCGCCCATGGCCTGGTTAAAGTTGCGTTTCAAGTCCCATAACAAGGAGCGTTTCGAGGCCTACCTGTCTGAAACCTATAATTTGCTGAAATCCATACAGATTCATAGCGAAAAACCCGTTATCGTAGATATCTCAAAAAATCCATTAAGGGCTTACGCAATGATGCAACATCCAAATATTGATATGAGAGTTATTCATCTGGTTCGCGATGCGAGGGGGGTGTCATGGTCATTGAACAAATTTGTAAAGGCCGAGGTAAAACAGCAGAAAGTCTGGAGAACGTCACTCTTTTGGGTAGTTGTAAATAAGCTGTCAAATTTTGTACGAAAAAAATCTGAAAATTCCGGGCTTATTCTATATGAAGACTTTATAGCTTCTCCGGAAGAAACAACCATAGAAATTTGTAAAATCTGCGAAATTGATCCTCAACCCATTATCGATATAATAAAAGGTGACGTAGCGCTTAAGGGTGCCCACATTATGGCGGGTAACAAATTGAGAAAAGAAAAATCCATCACCCTTAAACTAGACACCTCCTGGCATAAAAACATGGAGCCAAAAAAACACCGAATTGTGAAACGGATTGCAGGCAGAACAATGAAAAGATATGGATATCAGCTAAATCTAAATGCTACATCTGACTAAGACTACCATATAGCCATTTTTTAGTCATTTAAACTATTAAATGTCATCATATTAAAACGGTTGCCGTTCTTTGCAGCGGTTTTAAAACAGCTAGAGGTAAGTTTAGCCACCCTAAATAATTATAATGAACATTAAGCATTTGAACCTTAATTCGGACTTTACGGTCCTGGTTACCGGAGGAGCGGGCTTCATTGGTTCCAATCTCTGCAAGGCGCTTTTGGAAAACGGGAATAAAGTAAAGTGTCTGGATAATTTCTCAACAGGCAAAAAAGAAAATGTCACTCCTTTAGAGGGGTATTCAAATTTTGAGCTCATTGAAGGAGATATAAGGGATTTGGAAAGCTGTCATAATGCCTGCGCAGGAGTGGATTATGTATTGCATCAGGCGGCCTTAGGTTCCGTCCCAAGATCCATAAATGATCCTATTACCAGTAATGATGTTAACGTTTCTGGTTTTCTAAATATGCTGATTGCATCGAGAGACGCCAAAGTGAAGCGTTTTGTTTATGCCGCCAGCTCTTCAACATATGGAGATTCTGTTTCCTTACCAAAGGTCGAAGATGAAATTGGCAAGCCACTTTCACCTTATGCTATTACCAAATATGTGAACGAGTTGTACGCTGATGTTTTCAGCAAGACTTATGGAATACAAACCATTGGCCTTCGCTACTTCAATGTTTTTGGAAGACATCAGGATCCCAATGGGGCTTATGCGGCGGTAATTCCAAAATTCGTATTACAGCTTGTAAGTCATGAATCTCCCAGAATTAATGGAGATGGTAGTTTCTCAAGAGATTTTACCTATATAGACAATGTTGTTGAGGCCAATATCAGATCAATAACAACTACACATCCGGAGGCCATAAATACAGTCTATAATGTGGCCTATGGCGAGCGAACGACCCTCAATGAACTTTTTGATCTTTTAAAAGAATATCTCTCAGATTTTGACCCGGAAATTGGCAAGATCTCAGCAATTTATGGAGAAGAAAGAGCTGGTGACGTACCACACTCTTTGGCATCTATAGATAAAGCTAGAACGCTTCTTAACTACGACCCTAGTTTCGATATGAAAAAAGGGCTGAAAGAAGCCGTGGCATGGTACTGGAATAATTTGGAACGATAGTAGTATTTTTGACAAAAATTAATTGGTTTTTAACCCATGAAAAGACTAAGGATTCTTTTTATCATCGTAGCGGGCTTGTTTTTTTATTCAATGCTTTTAGCAGCGCTTACCAGAAATATTTATTTAAACAAGGACGGAGGTGAACGCTGGGGCTTTATTGCCAAACCGGTCAAATTTATTGCAGAGATCCCTTCTCTGGCTAAACAAAGCTTAAAGCCGGGAGAGTTTTTGGTGGTAAATGATGAGGCCAAGGGAGGCCTGGATTTACAAGCATCAGGAATACCAGATAGTTATCCTAAACTACTCGTTTCTTACAAAGATGAACGCTTTGGTCAAAAGTTTGAATTGGTCGATTTACATCAAAATAAGGTCCTTAAAAGTTGGGAGCCAGATAATGCATTGCTTTTTGATCAGGCCTATAATGAAACTAATCCCGAAAAGCCTGTAAAAGGAAGTGATTTGTACTTTTTACATCCCTTGTTGACGAAGGATAGTGCTTTAATTCTGAGTTCGCAACTAACAAGCCTACTTGTCAAGGTAAATAAGAACAATGAGATTGATTGGCTAAAAAATGACAAGAGATACCATCACAGCACTGAATTTGATTTGGATGGTAATGTGTATTCCTGTACCAGGTCATTTCATTCGAATGAATACGATTTCCTTCCTCAAAACTACGAGGATTACAAGGAGGTGCTTATGGATGATGAGATCACAAAAATAGATCCGGATACCGGTGAAACCTTATTTACTAAATCCGTTCTAAAAATATTAGTCGAAAACGGTTATGAAAGACTTTTGCTTGGTAAAGGTCAATTTAATAGCGATCCTATTCACCTGAACGATATTCAGCCGGCGCTGACGGATTCTCCTTATTGGAAAAAGGGAGACCTATTAATATCGTGCCGAAATCTGAGTACCGTTTTCTTGTATCGCCCTTCCACAGATAAAATATTGTGGTTAAGACGAGGGCCATGGTACAACCAACATGATGCAGATTTCTTGGATGGAGATAAAATCGTGGTTTTTGGAAATGATGTTATAAGAGAGGAAAGTGTTATGGACGGCAGCATTACCAAAGAAACCTTATTTTTTAGCAACAAAAGGTCCCACAACGACGTTTATATTTATAATTTTGAAAAAGATTCGGTCTATACTCCCTACAGCAGGCTCATGAAAAAAGAGGAGATTAAGACCTATACCTCCGGAAGATGTGACGTTCTTCCAAACGGTGATGTTTTCGTGGAGGATACAAATAATGGAAGGATCATATTCGGCGATTCTATAAATACCAAGATAGAATACGTCAGAAGAATTGATGACAAGCATATATCCAGTCTGTTCTGGAGTAGATTAATTTATTAAAATTATAACCTATGTTTTTATATTTAGGACCTGGCCTTGGGGGCGGGATAATAGCAGTAATTACAGGAGTTTTCCTGACTTTTTTCGCTTTTCTGGTGGCCATTTTCTGGTTACCACTTAAACGATTCTTTGGATTCCTTAAAGGAAAAAAAACAAAGGAATAGTTGATTTATTTACTCATATTTATTCTAACGCTGTTGTCCTGTTTTATCTTTGATAATTTAGGCATAGTCGCCTTGGTTAAAAACCTAACTTCTTCCTATAAATCTCAGTTGCAGGTGATGGGCGATAAGGAGCTCAGCGATGAGGAAAAGCAGAAGGCACTAATGCAGCAGGTTTCAAAACAAATTGGTTACCTGCTTAAATTGATTGGCAGCATTCTTCTGTTTATAGCGCCTTTCGCACTGATTTTCATTCTCGAACGATTTTTTCCCGGGATAAACTCCGCCGTACTTTATAGCCTGGAAGGCATTCTGATATCCGTATTGGCCGTCGTACTTTACATCGTTCTAAAAAAGCAATATGTCAAGTTACTCAAAAGCAGAAAAGAATCTTCATAAGCTCTATCTTTCTAACTACTTTCTTTCCAAATCTTCCCTGGAATTAGAGGAAATAATGCACGGTGCCAAAGCCAAGAAGCAGGCAGTTGAACAGTATGTGTTCATTACCGGCTTAGCCAGATCGGGGACCACAGCTCTTATGAACAAGATCTTTTACACTCAGGAGTATGCCTCCTTGCAGTATTCCAATATGCCTATTTTACTTTCACCTAATCTCTGGAATAAAAAACTAAAACTAGAGAAGCACGAGAGAGCACATGGCGACGGTATTATTATTGACGGGAATTCTCCTGAAGAGTTTGATGAGTATTTTTGGAAGGTATTTCTAAACGATTCCTATATAAAAGAGGGGTTATTGCCTCATGAAGTAAGTGATAAAGTTTTAAATAAATACCTTACCTATGTATCCCTTATTTGTTACTCCAAAGGGAAGCAAAAATACATCTCAAAAAACAATAACAATATTTTGCGTCTGGAGGCTCTAAAAAAAATTGAGGGAAGTAAAATAATCTTCCTGTTTAGAGAACCTCTTTCACACGCTTCTTCACTGATGAAGTTGCACCTTACTTTTTCCAAAAATCAGCAGGAGGATCCATTTGTCCTGGACTACTTCAATTACCTTGGTCATCATGAATTTGGTTTGGATCACAAGCCTTTTCTTCTAACAGAGGACTTTGTTAATAATAAAGACAAATACGCCCTGACGGATCTTAATTACTGGGTACAAATATGGATCAACTATTACGAGTACCTTTTGGATCATTTTGACGACAGTTTTACCGTCGTTTCCTTTGAAGATCTGATAGAGGATCCCAATAAGGTTTTTGCATACGTAGGGAGAGAGCTCAATATAGGAACCTCTATGACGAGTGACAAAAAACATACCCCCTCTAAGTATGCTGAAATTGACTGTGATCCGCAGTTAAGGGACCGGGCCATGAGCATTTACCAAAAGCTAAGCTCAAAGAAGGGCTATTGAGTCCAGCTCATTAACTTCAGTTCACTACAAGTTTTCATTTAGAAGGCAGGCAATTTCCTAGTGTTTTCGCTGATCTCAGAAGTTTTATAAGACCCTGCATACAGCGCATTGTCTGTAGGAAAATTTGTGCAAAGATTGCACTTCATCGATTTTATTCTTAACAAAATGTTAAAATCGATTTCTTTGAACGTCTAAATCTGCTTTTCATCCGTATTCTCCCCCAGACAACCACTCGTAGTCCTGTTTTTTATTGGTAGTTGCGAATTTTTAAGGGTGATCTCAAAGATCAAATTATTAAACAGGCGTGAAATTGTTGACGGCGTTCATAATTTTTTTAAAAAAAAAGTGCAGTACATCGAAAAACAGCGAATGTTTTGCTAAATTGGTGCGCTTCGTCGAATTAATAGCAATTTTTATCGAGAAATCTAAGTTTTACATAGTACATTGGCAACCCTGAAGAAAAATTTACCAAACAATTAAGTTACCCCGCTTATGACACCCCACCCCACCAAAGTCTCGATCTTGGCGCTGCTTTTTCTTGGCTTTTTCCTCTTTAATTCCTGTAGTAAAGACATCGATATTTTAACAGATGCTATCTTAGACGACCAAGTAGCAAATGTTGAGGAGCGAAATAATTCAGAAGAAGAGGCAGAGGAATCATCCGAAACCGAAGAAGAAAGTCAGACCGAAGAAACTCCAGAAGAAGAACCCCCGGCCGAAGAATCCATGGAAGACGGCTTTGAGAGCAGGACCACCGTTTTTAATCCTTCTCATGATGCCTATATCCAAAGTGGTAAGGGGTACAACCAACATATCATCAGATTAGACGAAGATCACAGAACCAGCTATCTTTTGTTCGACATAAGTGCGATAGAAGATATTGGCGGGTATGTAACAGGCGCAACCTTGCAGTTTACCATTAGTGGTGACGAGGGAAATGGAACTATAAATGTTCACAAAGGTCTTACAAGTGATTGGACAGAAACCAATTTGGCGGAAGGCACCGTTCCCGGCATAGATATTATGTTGGGGAATCTGATTAAAGAATACAAGATCGGAGCTACGGAAGAGATCGTTCTCAGTGCCTCAGATCTCATTCCTGAGAAAACCACTCTCATAATGGAACATCAGGAGGGTAATGACCTTGCTTTTGCTTCTAAAGAGCATCCCTCTAAAATAGGCCCCAAACTTGTTGTGACCTATAATGCTCCTGAAGATGCCCAAACTATTGTTATTGAAGAAGAACCCAGTGCTCCCGCTGAAGAAGGCGGAGCAGGTGAAGGTGCCAACGAGAGCAATTCCAATGAAAATGCCGCACCAATGGCTATAGCGGATGCCACCCCTTCAAGTGGCGGTGTACCGCTGGAAGTGAGATTTACCGGAAGTAATTCTTCTGACGATAACGAAATTACCAGTTACTCATGGGACTTTAAAGATGGGTCTACGTCATCAGCTACCAACCCTACTCATACCTTTACAGAAGTTGGGAGTTATGATGTTGAACTTACGGTTACCGATGCAGAAGGTCTTAGTTCTACTGATAATGTAACCATAACGGTTAATGAGGAAAGCAATGAAGCACCTGTAGCCAGAGCCTCAGCAACTCCGCGCAACGGAACCGCTCCCTTAGAAGTTTCGTTTACAGGAAGTAACTCCAGTGACGACAATGGGGTAGCCAGCTATTCCTGGAATTTTAAGGATGGAAGCAATTCCTCAAATGCGAATCCAAATCATACCTTCAACGATCCCGGAACCTATGTAGTAGAGTTAACAGTTGCTGATGAAAACGGTCTTACAGATAAAGCCAGTGTAACTATTACCGTAACTGAAGCTTCACAAAACGAAGCTCCTGTGGCTGTAGCGTCTGCTAATCCGATTACGGGAGATGCCCCGCTTACGGTACAATTCAACAGTAGTAACTCTACCGACGATGTAGGAATCACAAGTTATTATTGGGATTTGCCTAACGATCCGTCGGCGGCTCCTAACCCTTCAAGAACCTTTAATGATCCTGGAGTTTACGTGGTTACCTTAACAGTTACCGATGCCGAAGGCCTTACGGATAGCGACAGCGTAACTATCACTGTTAATCAAGCCAGTGGTGGATCTGGCGGTAGTGGTGGAGGAGGATCCGGCGGAAATTATCCTCCAAATGCCGTCTTTGCGTCCGACTTTGGATTTAATGCTAACGATGCCACTGATGCCTTTAGAGATGCGATATTCTCTAGTAGCAATTATATAGTAATAGACAAACAAAACAGTGATTGGATACTTAGCCCAACGTCTATTTCTAACATTAGCAATAAGACCATAGTATTTGAGCCTGGCGTAGTAGTCAGAGCCAAAGCCGGTGCTTATCCTTTGACAAACCATACAATGGTAAGATTCAATTCCTTTACTAATGTAACTATAGAAGGTTATGGGGCTACATTTAGGATGAATAAAAGTGAATACACTAATGGTGAACATAGGCATGCTCTCAGTATCAGGAACGGAAATAATGTAACCGTTAAAGGGCTGACATTTAGAGATGCAGGGGGTGATGGTATTATAGTTTCCGGAATAAGTCCCGGAGATTATTCCAGAAATATTACCATTGAAGATGTAGTTTGTGTCAATAACAGAAGAAACGGACTTTCTATAACCAGTGCGAGGGATGTATGGGTTAGAAATTCAGAATTTAATCAAAGTAATGGTACTAATCCTGAGGTTGGGGTAGATTTAGAACCCAACTACCAAAGTGATCGGCTTGTCAATATCAACTTTAACAACTGTAAATTTACAGGAAACGACAGTGCCGGCTTCCAGGTAGGAACCGGAAGGCTTACTAGTTCTTCCATTCCTATAAGTGTACAGGTTAGGGATTGTATATTCAACCATAATTCAAAAAGCCCTAATGGCAAAGCCGGCACCGAAATTATTTTAAGTGAAGGTAGCGACGGTAATCCGGTAAGAGGAGATGTTCTTTTTGAAAGGAACACCTTCAATGGAAGTAATACAAGTGTTTTGTTCAGTAAAAAATCTGCAGAAGCTTTTGACGTAGAATTCAGGAATTGCGACGCCTACAATGTTGCAAAAAATGGAATTGGTGCGGTAATTAACCTGGAGGCTTCGAGCAATTCTAACACATTAGGCGGATTTACTTTCTCCAATTTCCACATGGAGTATAATACAAACATTCCTTTCATGCAGGTGAGAGGACCTAATACAATGACCTTTAAGAATGTTAATGGAAGTTTTACAATAGATGAACCCTATAATAATCCGCTTAAATACGCCGGAAGTTATAATCCATCAAACAACGTAAACGTGTCCATTAATTATAACCATATCAACTAGGAAAAAGAAGCCTAAAAGCTAATGGTTTCTGAAGTAGACTTTGGTCTTTTCAGAAACCATTTTTTTTGTCTTTACTCTTGCCACTATGCCCTTAACAGACATAACCAAACATACTTTCAAATACATTAATCGGAAGGTACTAGGGCTTGCTGAGTATGGATTAGCTCCAAGGGTATTCCTTAGTACGACTCAGCAAATTATTTTAGATAAGATTGGGATCCCAGTGCTACCATCATTTACCCACAAGTAACTTTTCGGCCAACTCTTTGGAAACCTTCTTGTCGCCGGAATTATTCATATGATGGTAGTCCGTAAAATCCTGATCAAAATACTTTTCTTTTTCAGAATAGTTGAAGTCGTAAAAAGGTATATTTCTTTTTTTATAGAAATCGGCAAAATAATCGTGCACTGTATCACTCTTGGAAATTTTGAGCCTGGTTGGAGGATAAGGAGCTCTTACACAGATGAATTCAATATTGTTTTCCTTACATAAGGAATGCATCAAGCCCAAATATTTAGCTACATTTTCAAGAGATACAACGGAGTTGTCAAAATTATATATGGGACTGAAATTGCCAATTTCAGCGTCAGACACTACTTTTTCTGAATAGAAGTAACCCTTTTCCCATCTGTTGCTACTCTCCGGACTTACCTTTCCAGATTTCAGGCGGTTAGACAAGTCGCGTCTTAAATAATACTTATGCTTGAATATTGGAAACAATATATTCATGACTGCCTCTCCCTTAAATTCATTAAAGATCATTTCCTTTTTACCGCTTAGAGACATAAAAGAGGCGTTAGAAAAGACATTGAAATTGTCTGGCGATGGACTAAAGGAAGGAAGAAAAGTCTCATAAACCACCGTTTTTGGTTTCTGATATCTAAGAATTTCTTTAAGGTAGTAATAGCTCTCAATAACATTTTGAGAACCTGTACACATATTGAATGATTTGGAACCAGTAATAGCGTCTATCTCTTTTGGATCGTAAGCGCAATACCCACGGCTAGACCCAAGGAGGATCACTTCATAGGTATCCGGATTCGATTGCATTGCATTCCATTTCAGGAATTTCTTATGTGTACCTTCTTTTATTGCTTTTCGTTGAGGGGCTTCGTACCACCATACAACGGCATGATTGATTAAGAAAATAGTGATGAGAAAAAAGACCGTTTGAATTAAAAACTTTTTCATAATCCACTAAAATTGAAAATAAATAAACTCTTGTTCGGCCCCTCCGAACAGAAATATTACCACGATAAGCATGTAGTAGAGTGCATAACGCAGCGGCCTTTTCATGTTTAATTCCAATTTGGCAATTGCGTATTCCCGATCTCTTCCGAGCCATTCTACAAAAATGAAGAAGGCCACCAGCAATAAAGTTACCATTGCTTTAGGAATTCCGGAAAATCTGGGTATCTCAAAAAGCGTAGAAGAAAATATCTGGGAAATATATGCCAACGCATGTCCAAGGTTCTCTGCCCGGAAAAAGATCCAGGCAAAAATAGTTAAGGTAAAGGTTACGAAAATGAGAATCAGTTCTCGGAATGCGGGAAAATACCTTCCCTTGGCCACAATTTCTATATTCTTCCGGTTGTTCTTGGTTAAAAGTAGAGGTAAGAAATAAATGGCATTCAACGCACCCCAGACGATAAAGGTCCAATTGGCGCCATGCCAAAATCCGCTAACTATGAAAATGATAAATGTATTTCGAACTTTGTGCCAGGTTCCTCCCCTACTTCCGCCCAAAGGAATATATACATAATCTCTGAACCAAGTGGAAAGTGAGATATGCCATCGTCTCCAAAATTCTGCAATATCTCTTGAGAAATAAGGAAATGCAAAGTTCCTCATGAGGTTGAAACCAAAGAGCCTTGCAGTACCTATGGCTATGTCCGAATAACCAGAAAAGTCGCCGTAAATCTGAAAAGTAAAGAACAATGCTCCCAGCACAAGGGTGCTGCCTGAGTGATCCTCAGAAGCGTTGAAGATCAAATTCGCGAATTCAGCACAATTATCGGCAATGACAATTTTTTTAAACAACCCCCAAAGAATTTGCCTCAGGCCGTCTACCGCCTTATACCTATCAAATGTTCTGCTTCTCTGAAACTGTGGCAAGAGGTTGGTAGCCCGTTCTATTGGTCCGGCAACAAGCTGGGGGAAAAAACTGACGAATGCTGAAAAGGCAACAAAATCATGGGTTGGGTTCAGTTTTCTTTTATACACGTCAATAGTATAACTTAAAGTTTGAAAAGTGTAAAAGCTTATTCCAACCGGTAATATGATGTTCAAAGTATTGGCTTGAATATCCGTCCCGAAAAATTTAAACGCACTCACAAAATTTTCAATAAAAAAATTACCGTACTTGAATAGTCCCAGAAATCCGAGATTGACAAAAATGCTTGTCCAAAGCAACAACTTTCTTTTAGATACTTTTTCCTCTTTCTCCAAAGCCAAACCGACAGAATAGTCTACTATCGTACTAAACAGTATTAAAGAAAGGAACCTCCAATCCCACCATCCATAGAAGAGATAACTCGCCGCAACTATCAAGAGATTCTGTTTTTTTAAACTCCTGTTAAATACAAACCAGTAGAGTATAAAAACAATCGGCAGGAAGACTGCAAAATCAATAGAATTAAAAAGCATTTAGGATTTACAGTTGTTTTTTGTTAGGTGAAGGGTAGTCTTAATTTCTCAAAATTTAATGATGAACCGAGCATTCAGTTCTTATCTACAATGAACAATCGAAAGACTGTCTTTCCTAAAACGTTAAAATACACTTCTTAGTCTAAGTTGAATCAAATAAGCCATTTTTCTCATCCGCCAAACTAATAGCCTTTTGTAGACCTAATAATTTGGCAAGAAGAAACATCTATCGAACCTTTCTGATAATTTCCAGATCTACATCTAGGTTATTCTTTGGGTCGTAATTGATGTATTTAAAGTCTTTGATATCCGCAAGGCCCTGAATGGTGATATCTCCTTTGATATCTTTTAGGTGTTTCAAAGTGCCTAAGCGAGAACCTCTAACGACCATAAAAGGTACATCGGTGGAATATTCGAGATACATATTATTAAATTCATATCCCCCCAGTGGACCGGTTAACTCTCTGTAGTTAGGGACTTCTAAAAAAACCACTGGCCAGGATCCATCCGTACAGATTCTTTTTGCTACGCAGTTATTAAAACTGACCTTATATGCGTCTGCCCGTTTACGACTATAAAACAGCCCCCATTTGGAGTCTTCAAAGGTACAGCTCTCAAAAACCACCTCTCCCTTAACCGGGGATTTCATATTTGATCCAATGATCAGTTCGGCAGAAGTTTTGGGATGATCTTTGGCATGATTATTACTTAAAATACAATCTTTGAAATAGATAGACACCGGACTGGAGTTCGCCGTGAGCCTGCCCAGAGCAAGCATTATGCCAGAGTGATAATTGTTTTTAAATACACAATTCTCCACATTTATATTGCTGATAACGTCATGCTCATTATTGGGTTCAATATCCAAACCTGCTCCGGGAAGGGTACCTCTGGTATCTGCAAAAGTGGAATTTTTTATGGTGATATTCTTACCACTTATAATTGAAAGTCCCTGTCTTTTGTTGTTATCAGACCTGAGATTGTCTATATATATATCTTCAGAATAAGTTCCTTTACCAAATCCGGCGATGTAAATGCCATCTCCTCCACTATCTCGAATCCTCAGATCTTGAATCTTAATTTTTTTAGACGCCCTTAGGCTAATTGCATGGCGCCACTCCCCATCAACATATTCTTCTTTGTTCATGCATACGAGGCCCATGTTGCCATAAATCTGAATGTTTTCACAATGAACAAATGAAAAAAGCGATGCATTGGTCTTAGCAAAGGCTCCTTTTTTAGCATAAACTTCCGTATCCGGTTCCAGGATAATCACTTTGTTCTTGATTCCTCTAAAAACCATAGGCGGCAAGCTCCAAACCTTGTCTTGCTTATCAATTATTATGGTATCATATTGGGAGTTGAGGGCCAATTTTAAAGCCTTCGCCTGATCAGTCGTAAAACCAAAAGAGGACGCCTTAATAGCCTGCCCGTAAGATGCCAGGTTTAGCAGAAACATCCCATAAAAAAATAACTTTTTCGAGTTCAAAATTCGCATTCCTCAAAGGTAAAAAATGATCACTTCCTTTCTTACAAACATATCAATAATAGGATAATCCCAAACCCATAAAACGTTTTAAGAACCTATTTACCGGATGAGCGTCATCTCTAGCTTCAATTTGTCGATTTTTGCAACAATTTAAATGAATTAGTAGGTCGGTTTCGAAGCTTTTGTCATCTTTGCTGCACAAAATTTAAATTATAAGAAATATACTTTATACGAAATTATATATTATTAAGTTCTAGTATATTAACAAGATCTGAAACAGCTTAAAAATAATGGACAAAATAGCAATAATTGGATTGGGCTACGTTGGTTTACCCCTAGCTCGTTTATTTGCCACAAAATATGCCGTAATAGGGTTCGATATTGATCAATCAAGAATTAATGAATTACAATCTGGTACAGATAGTACCTTAGAAGTTGACGATGAGGTGTTAAAAGCAGTTTTACAAGACACTCCGGATATGAAAACCGGGCTGTATTGTACTGCCCAACTAGATGACATTAAAGATTGTAATTATTACATCGTAACGGTACCCACACCGGTTGACAGCACCAACCGTCCAATTCTTACTCCCCTATACAAGGCCAGTGAAACTGTAGGTCAGGTACTAAAAGAAGGAGATATTGTTATCTACGAGTCGACTGTTTACCCTGGTGTCACTGAGGACGAGTGTGTTCCTGTACTCGAAAAAGTAAGTGGTTTAAAATTCAACCAGAATTTTTATGTTGGGTATTCCCCGGAAAGAATTAACCCGGGTGACAAAGAGCACACGGTGGAGAAAATTTTAAAAGTTACCTCAGGTTCAACTCCTGAGATAGGTAAAAAAGTAGACCAGCTGTATGCTTCAGTAATTGCCGCAGGCACGCATTTGGCGCCTACTATAAAAGTAGCAGAAGCAGCCAAGGTAATAGAAAACTCTCAAAGGGATATCAATATCGCCTTTGTGAACGAATTGGCGAAGATCTTTAATTTAATGGACATCGACACCCATGATGTCCTTACCGCGGCCAGTACGAAATGGAATTTTTTACCATTTAAACCAGGCCTGGTTGGCGGGCATTGTATTGGAGTTGATCCTTATTACCTGGCCCAAAAAGCACAGGAATTTGGGTATCACCCTGAAATTATTTTGGCGGGGAGACGAATGAACGACGGCATGGGTAAATACGTTGCTTCAGAGGTTGTCAAATTAATGGTACAAGAAGATATCAAAGTAAAAGGATCTAATATTCTTGTATTGGGAATTACCTTTAAAGAGAACTGTCCTGATGTACGCAACACCAAGGCTGTAGATGTAATTGAGAATTTAAAGAGTTACGGTACAAACGTGGTCATTTATGACCCTTGGGCAGAGCCTAAAGAAGTTGACCATGAATACAAATTAGCTATCACCAGGGAACTGCCGGGGGAAGCTTTTGACGCCGTCGTCCTTGCCGTAGCCCATCGGGAGTTTCTAAATATCGATTTTTCCAGCATTCTAAAAGAAAACGGGATCCTTTATGATGTAAAAGGCATACTGTCTAACGACGTTGTTAGCGGGCGTTTGTAATTAAAAGTATTTTTTACATCCAATATTGAGCATGACCAAGCAAAAAATAAAGCATTTATTAGACTTGCTCAAAAAAACTCTAAATCAGTCGATCTTTAAGAACGTTCTGATTGTAGGTGGGGTCTCTTTGATAATAAAGGCCATTGGCTTTTACAAGGAGTTGATAATAGCCCAGAAGTTTGGTTTATCAGAGCTCCTGGACACCTTTTTAATTGCTATGTTGCTCCCCGGCTTTATCAGCACAGTGTTTCTGGGATCTTATAGCAATGTTTTTATCCCTAATTATATTTCAGAGTTAAGACGTAAGGGTAATATAGCTGCATTTCAATCTACCAGCCTATTGATCACCTTGTCAATAGCTGGCTTTTTTATCCTTATAACCTATTTATTTACAGACGTTTATCTCTCTACATTCTTTAGTGGGCATACGCCTCAATACTACAGCCTTGTCACCACGCAGCTAACGTATATTCTACCGTGTATTTTGATTTGGGCCATAACATCCCTTTTGTCTGGCCTTCTAAATATTGCAAATGAATTTACCTATTCTACTTTTAGCGGCGTTTTTATGTCGTTAGGAATCATTATTTCCTTGCTTTTTTTTAGCGAGGTCTTAAAGGAACGGGTGTTGGCGATTGGGGTCCTTGGGGGTAGTTTATCCGGACTGATATTTTTACTAGTCGTATCCCTCAGGAAAAAAGTACTCTTTTTTGGAAAACCCGATTTTGGAAATAGGAACATCATAGTGATGTTAAAGCAGGTTCCGGCAAAAATCTCTGCTTCTTTAATAAACGCTCTTAACCCCATTGTTGATCAATATTTCTCTGCTCAGCTGGTAATAGGATCTATTGCAGCTCTCAGTTACGGGATAAAAGTGCCTATGCTGGTTATTGGTTTATTTGGTATTGCCCTAAGTAAGGTCCTTCTCCCCTATTTTTCAAAATTGACAGATAATCTTGATCTGGCCTTTGGCAAGCTAAAAAAGGTCCTTACCTACAATTTTGTAGTATGCCTGGGGATTGGGGTTGCACTGTACTTTGGGTCGGAGTTCATTGTGGCCTTGTTATTTGAACGCCAGGCGTTTACCCCAGAGGACACTCAAATTGTCTACAGGGTACAGGAAATGTACATTTTACAAATAC
>JBFOMC010000342.1:0-3693 GCA_040830565.1 Flavobacteriaceae bacterium | reverse complement strand
GAAATTTACACGTCAGTATATTATCAGGGAGTACCTGGTGGTTCAGTTTTACATGATTATGTATGGCTCGGTCAACAAAGTTAATAATCTTGTAATTATTGATGAAAGTATGGTCAGAGGCACCACCATAAAAAAAATTATCCTCGCGATACTTAACCGCCTCTCTCCAAAAAAGATCATAGTAGTGTCCTCAGCACCCCAAATCAGATATCCGGATTGTTATGGCATAGACATGGCTAAACTTGAAGACTTCATAGCCTTTCGTGCGGCCTTAGAACTACACAAAGCCAATAAGACCATGTCTGTTGTAGATGAAATTTATCAAAAATGTATAAGCCAGGTGAGCACTAAGGACGTTCATGTGATTAACCATGTAAAGGAATTTTACGCTCCCTTTAGCACGGCCGAAATTTCACAAAAAATCGGGGAGCTTTTAAGTCCGGAAGGGATGAAGGCAGAAGTACAGATTATATATCAAACCATAGAAGATCTTCACGACGCCTGTCCTAAAAACCTGGGGGATTGGTACTTTACAGGAAATTACCCAACTCCGGGTGGAAATCGGGTGGTAAACCGGGCATTTATCAATTTTTACGAGGGTAAAAACGAAAGGGCGTATTAACAATTTTATCGATGAAATGCACAGTTTTGTGCATTTCATCGATAATTTGTGCTTCTTATCGTCTTTTTAGTCGCAACGGAATTAAGCCATTTACTTTAGACTTGCCATAGCATAAGTAGGTTAAGTTCATGGTAAGATTTGGGGCAAAAAAGGTGGAGACTTCTCCACCTTTTTTATTTTTAAGACTATCTATTAGCGCCCGAAGAAATTGGTTTCACCCAGATCCATTCTATCCTCCTTTTCCTTTGCACCCGTCTTTTTTTTCGTCGAACTTCTGCCAGGATTTCTCATTTCTGTACGCTTTTTCTTCATCTATTATAATACAAATACAATCAGAACGCATTTCAACCAATTAAAACGGAGTTTATCCAAAACCTTTTTCTCTCCATCCGCTTTCCTATACTTTTGGAGAACCATAGCATAAGTAGGTTAAGTTCATGGTAAGATTTGGGGAAAAAAGGCAGGATATTATCCTGCCTTTTTTATTGCTGAAAATCAGAGTTTTAACACTTTTAATCCGAAAATCGGTCCCTTGATCTGAAATTATTAGCGGGAGAAACGCTAAAATTTCTTAAAATTTCTTTGTTATTTCTCACAATACCAGTAATTTAGTAGTGCCATAGCATAAGTAGGTTAAGTTTATGGTAAGATTTGGGACGAAAAGGGTGGATACTTATCCGCCCTTTTCTATTTTCAGGTCATAAAAAAACCCATCTGATGATGGGTTTCAATATTCTGGGACCATAATAGGATATTCCTATTTGTTCTCCTCGTATAGTTCTGACACCTTCTCCCAGTTAATTACATTAAAAAAGGCATTAATATAATCTGGTCTCCTATTCTGATAATTTAGATAATAGGCATGTTCCCAGACATCTAATCCCAATATAGGGTGTCCGCCGCATGCGGTATCAGGCATCAGAGGATTATCTTGGTTTGGAGTTGAGCAAACCTCTACTCCGCCGCCTTTGTGTACACAAAGCCATGCCCAACCAGAGCCAAATCTAGATCCGGCAGCTCCGCTAAATTTTTCTTTAAATGCATCAAAAGATCCAAAAGCCGCGTCTATGGCATCGGCTAATGCTCCACTAGGAGCACCGCCTCCGTTTGGAGACATTATATTCCAAAATAGGGAGTGATTGTAAAACCCTCCGCCATTGTTTCTAACTGCCCCGTTAGACATATCCAAACCTCCTAAGATTTCAGAAATCGATTTGTTTTCGAGATCGGTTCCGGCAATTGCTCCATTTAGTTTTGTGGTATAGCCATTGTGATGTTTTGTATGATGAATCTCCATGGTTCTGGCATCTATATGTGGTTCCAAAGCATCATAGGAGTAAGGTAATTCAGGTAATTCAAAAGCCATATGAATTGTGTTTTTAAGTTAATATATCGTGAACCTCAAATTTACATATTTTAACATTCATATTCCACTAATAATTTGTTAAGAACTCTTTAAGAATCCGTATTTTGCAGCTAAAACTAGGTGCAAATTTCTCCGTACAAAATTTACAGCGCATCTGCCGGCTCGGGCAAAACCTATACCTTGGTGAAAGCCTATCTCAAGATCATTTTGTCTCCTGGTTTTAACAACAATTTCAGGCAGTTGCTGGCAATCACTTTTACCAATAAGGCCGTTAATGAAATGAAGGAACGGATATTGGAAAGTCTACACAATTTCAGTCAGATAAGGGATGTAAAAAATGGCGGTACGCTTTTTAAAGAGCTGTCGCAAGAACTCAATTTGAAACCAGAAGAACTGCAACTTAGGGCTCAAAAAACTCTTAAGCACCTACTGCACAATTACGCTTTTTTTGATATTTCGACAATTGATAAATTCACACATCGCCTTATTAGAACTTTTGCTAAGGATCTAAAGTTGCCGCAGAATTTTGAAGTGGTGCTAGACACCGATCTGCTCCTAGATGAGGCGATAAACCAATTGATCAGCAAGGCCGGAGGAAACAAACAACTTACCCAGGTTTTGATCGACTTCGCACTGGAAAAAATAGACGACTCCAAAAGTTGGGATATCGCATTCGATCTCAACAAAATAGGACGGTTGCTTTTTAATGAAACTCACGAAACCCATATCAAAGAATTACAGTCCAGGAAGCTCGAAGACTTCATTGAACTAAAGAAAGACCTTCTGACAAAATCATTGGAACTGGAATCACAGGCTGTAACTTTGGCAAATTCTGTCCTTCAATACATTAGCGAATGTGGCCTGGAGTATGCAGATTTTCCCAGGGAGACCTTACCAAATCACTTTAAAAAAATAGCACAAAGGATTTTCAACCCCACAAATCTTTACAACAATAAATTAGAGGAGAGTTTAATCAATGGTAAAATTCTAAAATCAGGAATGGTATTGCCGTCAGAGGAAATAGCCACCTCGCTTCTCGAGAATTATCTAAGTCTTAAAAAGATCATTTATCATATTGCCTTCTTAAAGAATGCTTATGCCAATAGTGTTCCCCTAACCATTTTGAATGGCATTCAGCAGGAGTTAAAAAATTTACAAGATGAGCGTGCTCAACTCCCAATTTCCAATTTTAACCGAATCATTTCCAATGAAATTAAGAATCAGCCCGCACCGTATATCTATGAGCGTCTTGGAGAAAAATATCGTCACTATTTTATTGATGAATTCCAGGATACCTCAGAACTACAATGGAATAATCTAATACCGCTTATAAGTAATGCTTTAGAAGGAACAGACGAATATGGAAAACTAGGTTCACTTTTTCTAGTGGGAGATGCCAAGCAGGCAATCTATCGTTGGAGAGGCGGGAGAGCGGAACAATTTCTTAATCTTATTTCGCTTAAAGAGCAAACTTTTGTAATACCGCCCCATGTGGAAGACCTGCCAACCAATTATCGGAGCAAAAAAGAAATTGTTGCCTTCAATAATAATTTTTTCACTTCGTGTAGTGCGTTTTTACATAACCCTGTTTATCATGAGCTATTTAACAAGGGTAACCGCCAAAATTCTGAGGCCTCTGATAGGGGCTATGTACAGCTTTCCTTTTTAGAGAGTACAGAAACAGCCGGCCTGGACGATCTGTATT
>JBFOMC010000341.1:0-3014 GCA_040830565.1 Flavobacteriaceae bacterium | reverse complement strand
ATAATTTGTCGGAAACCATCGATTTTATTTTTGCCGATCAGGACAGTATCTGGGGGGCAGATGATGATACCGATATCGAATATATCTATCAAAGTTTGCTATATGAAAATAAGACCAGTATGCTCACAGGGGAACAGATTAAGGATGGCTGGTTAAGACATATTAAGCCGGAAGAGGAGAATTATCTTTGGGTATCCAATCAAAGAGCCTTAGATCTAATGAAGGAGGGCACGGTACCTCCTGCTACCAGTGATCCTGAGCTTAACCCGGATTACGAGATGATAGATGCGCAGCTTACCACAGAGATTTTTGGCTTTTTTGCGCCCACTCGCCCTGATGTCGCCTTGAAAATGGCAAAATTACCTATTCAGACTACAGCACGTGAGAATGCTCAATGGATCTCAGAATTTTATGTGATCATGTATTCCCTTGCTTCAAGTTCGGATCAAAATAAATCTATTAAAGAGCAGCTCAATTGGATGGCCTCAGAGGCGAGAAAGCGTTTGCCAAATGAATCGTACTCGGCTAAAATGTACGATTTTGTAAAGGACCAATACCAATCCGGAGCAAGCTGGGAGGAAGCCAGAGATGCACTTCATGAGAAATATCAAATAAGGCAGGAAGATGGTTATATGTGGGCGACTAAGGATAAAGCTTGTAATGGTTGCTTTGCCGCCGGAATTAATTTTGGCGCCAGTATTGTGAGTCTGTTCTATGGCGAAGGTGATATAAAAGAAACCATTAAAATTGGTGCCTTGGCCGGCTGGGATTCTGACAATCCCACCGCTACCTGGGGTGGTTTGCTTGGCTTCATGTTAGGGAAAGAAGGTGTTGAAAATGCCTTCGATCGTAAATTTGCAGAAAAATTTAATATCCACCGAACCAGAGTGGGCTTTCCTAATAATGGTATTGATAGCTTTGATGAGATGGCCAAAAAAGGGATCTATGTAATAGATAGGGTAGTACAGGACCAGTTAGGTGGAGGTATCGATCTTGAAGAAGACCTTTGGTATATCCCTCAGGTTGCATTGGCCATTAAAGCCAGAGAATAACCTTAGTAGGTTGGTTTATCTAAACCGATCGTATTCGGGGTTTACCTGAGCGTTTTTAAAGATCGGCCTGTCTTTCCACAATTCGTAAGTTGCCTTAAGTTGGGTAGAAGATTCCTGGTATTGGCCCTTATCATCGGTCTCTCTCATCCAGTTTTGAAGTAAAGCCCTATGTTCTTCTAATACGTTTTTAAAGTCGGATTCCTGGGCGAGATTGTTCATCTGATGCGGATCGGCTTTCAGATCATATAATTCTTCTGCCGGGCGTGTGCCAAACCAGTGTGCTGCCTGGTAGGCATTAAGCTTGCCATCAGCATAAAGTTGCTTGAATGCCATCACCACAGGCCAGTCGTCTCGATAACCTGCCTGTAACATGGGTCTTTCAGGGTAGTAGTTTCTAATGTATCTGTAGGTATCAGATCGTACTGTTCGAATACGATCAATAGTATAGTCACAGCGGTCCCTGGCACCTATCATATATTGAGGAGGTTGATATGCGTCTGAAAATAGGTTTTGCCCTTCTAGATATTCAGGGAGTTCTATTCCGGCGAGGGCGAGAGTAGTAGCGCTTACATCCAAAAGAGAAACCAATTCATTTCTAATAGTACCGGGCTTTACCGCTTTGTGGTTTCCTTTTATGATCAGGGGCACATGCAAACCGCCTTCATAACAAAATTGTTTATGTCGTAAGGAGGTGTTGCTACCATGGTCTGAAAAGAAAAAGATGATGGTGTTTTCGAGTTCTCCATCAGCTTTTAGTTTAGCCAGAATTTCGGCTATGAGGACATCGGATCCTCTGTTGGCGTTATAGTGTCTGGTCCAGGCTTCACGCAACTCGGGAGCATCAGGGAAGTAGGGAGGGAGGGGAACATCGTCTGGGGCAAGTTTTTGGCGCTCTTCAACGTATTTGAAATCAGATTTTCCTCCCATAATTTGAACTTGTCCAAACCAGGCTTGCTTTTTATCTGGGCGGCTGCTCCAAACGGCATCATTTAAAGACATAAATCCTTTGGCCCTGTTTCCTTGCCAGCCGTTCATTCCGGGTACGTAATCGTCTGCCTGACCAAGCGCGTATAAATCATTTCGATTGTAGTGGAAGTTATAATCGTCTTTTCCATTATTAAAGGTAAAATAGCCTGCCTGTCGCATTAATTCCGGAATGGTTTTAATGTGTTCCGGAAGAAGAATGCGTAGTATTTCTGGAACTACCTCTCCGTCTGTAGTTCTACTGGAACGGTGTTGATGTGTTCCTGTGGTGGTCTGCATTACTCCGGTAATAAGGGCAGATCTGCTGGCAGAACATACTGGGGCGGTCGCATATGCACGTTTAAATAACACCCCTTCAGACGCCAAGTGATCAATTGTGGGGGTATATCCATTATTTATGGAATCACCGTAACATCCCATAAAAGGGGAAAGATCTTCCGCAATGATCCAGAGAATATTGGGTTTAACCCCTTCTTTTGGAGGCTTTTCTGTACATGAAAGTACCAAAGCAGTACTAATAATAAGGAGTATTGTTCTCATATAGGTGTTGGCAATCGGTTTTAGATACCTTACAATGTAATGAAATCTTGTAGATAGGGGCTTAGTTGAGGTAAGATTATAGGCTTGGGTTACATAGGTTCTAAACGGATACTTCTTTGAATAGTATTTGGATATTTCTACAAGCTTCTGGAAGTGAAAACTTTAGGTGTAAACGGTTTTTCGCAAGTTTTTTCTATAAAATGCAGTTTGTGGGGTTTATAGTGCAAAAAAGCTGCATTTCATCAGAATTTCTATGGGTCTTGTCTAAAATCAGGGAAAGAACCTAAACATAGTATGACATTTGTAGTCTCATTGTTGAGTTTAATTTTTAAAGATTTGGGATTATGGAAACATTATTACTTGTTAAGGAGATTTATTTAGAAGGTTTTAAAAATTTAGGCCACTATATTTTAAAGAACTACATGAAAGTTTTTTCTT
>JBFOMC010000340.1:0-5888 GCA_040830565.1 Flavobacteriaceae bacterium | reverse complement strand
TCTCCCGCTAGCAATAGCGTGCCGGTTCAAGTCCGGCCCCGGGCACCACTTCTAGCGATAGTGTTCGCTAACCTTAAAAATTATGTAGACCTTATGTAGACGATCAATATATCCTTGGCGCTGAGTTTAGTTTTATGACCCAGCTGTAAAACAAGGAGTGTATTGTGCTTTGTCTTAAAAAAGTTAAACCAAGTCCTGAACAGTTGAAAATCTTATCCCGAAGTAACTCTGGGCCTGAAGTGCTTCGTGGCGCGGCAGGGAGTGGGAAAACAACAACTGCGATTATTAGGCTTAGGTCTCACATCGGCAGATTTATTGGCAAGAGACAAAGGGAAAATAACTATAACCCTATCAAGGTGGCTGTATTTACGTTTAACCGGACATTAAAAGGATATGTTGAGCAGCTAGTGTCCCATAATACTCCTGAAGATGTACCGATTGAGGTAACTGTTACAACACACGGAAAATGGGCGAAAGAGATTTTGGGGTCGCCACAAATAGCCAGTGACAAAGTTAGGGAGAGGATAATCGCGGAAAACAGTCGCAAACTGTCGAAAGCCCTGCCGCTAGAGTTTCTAAATAGCGAAGTAGAGTATATCCTCAATAGATTTGGATCTTTAGGTCTTGATGAGTATCTAACTTGCCATAGAGATGGTAGGGGGGGGGCCCCAAGAGTTGATAGATCTGCAAGGGAGGAAATAGTAGAACTGATTATTAGGCCATACCTAGATTCTATTTTAGAGAGCGGTTCACTGGATTGGAGTCAGATTTCTGAGCGAGTACAAGAAATGGATAACTCCTTAGAGTTCGATATAGTTATTGTAGATGAGGCGCAAGACTTCTCCGCTGTTCAGATAAAATCAATAATGCGACATGTCGCCCACGATTATGTAGTCACTTTTGTTTTGGATACTGCCCAGCGAATCTATGCTCGCGGGTTTACTTGGAAAGAAGTTGGCATATCGGTTGGTCCAGGAAACTCATTTCAGCTCAGTAGAAATTATAGAAACACAAAGGAAATTGCCGAAATGGCAAAAGGCCTGATAGAAGGGCTTCCAGCAGAAGAAGATTTTTCTCTTCCTACCTCTGATGTTGCTCAGGGTAGTGGGATGGTGCCACGCTTATTAAACGGAAAGTTTAGTAGTCAGGTTCAGTTTGCTATTGATTATATTCAGAGGGAAGTTGACTTATCTTCAGAAAGTGTTGCCTTTGTACATAGGAAGGGCGGGCGCTGGTTTGATTATCTAAAAAGTAAATTAAGTCAAGCCGGATTGGATTGGGAAATCATGACTAGACGAGAATGTTGGCCTGAGGGAGATTGCAACATAGGGCTTCTGACAATGCACTCATCTAAAGGGTTGGAATTTGACCATGTATTTCTACTCGGAATTAGTTCTGATTTATTCAATGATTGGGATAGCGATGATGATCATCGTCTTATTGAAAATAGAAAATTGTTGGCTATGTCGATTGGGAGAGCTGTGAAAACGGTCCACCTAGGTGCTAAACGAGATGACTCCAGTGAGATTGTGGGGCTGTTGAAAGAGGGAACTTTCGAGTTAATTGATCTATGAGTATTGAAAGCGAAGTAAAGAGACGTGGGATTGAAAGGGTAGTTCATTTTACTACTAATGTTGGCTTTATAGGGGTCTGTGACTCCCGCCTTGTTAAAGCGCGTAGCCTATTGGGGGAGGATGACAGGTTGGAGCATATTCTAAAATATAATGCCAGCGATAGAAGTAGGGATCGTGAGTGGCATGATTATGTAAATCTTTCTATAAGCGACATAAATCACGAATTCTTTAGGTGGTCCAAGGGTAATCACGATGATGTATTTTGGATGTGCTTGGAGTTTTCCCCTGAGATTTTGAGTCATGAGGGAGTGCTTTTTACTACTACCAACAATATATATACAGGCGTCAAGAGAAACCCTGGACTAGATGGATTTACTGATATGTTTGCTGATCGGGTCGAAAGGTGGAATGGAAATATTATAAAGCGCAAGTCTGGAGAGGCTGAGAATCGAACAACAGACTATTTTGCAGAGGTTCTGTATCCTAAGCAGGTTTCGTTGGATTACTTAATTCGTATTACTCCCCAACATGTTGAAAACTATAGTGAAATCATGTCAATTGCCTATGGTTGTGGAGTTGAAGGTTTAGAAGTTTCTCAAGATCCAAGTTCGATAAAATGGGGGTAGAGCGCATGAGTATGAAAATAGAAAATTCATCTTTATGGTCTGCCTATGGCGACGCCTTAGGCTTTATCACTGAATTAGCTAACGAAAAGGTTTTAAAGGCTCGCATAGGTACTGCTGAAGTGAGCGCTTTGCGATCTTGGACTCGAAAAATCGGTGGCATGGCTGGTGGTTTTGTAGATTTTCCAGCTGGAGTTTATTCTGATGATACACAGCTTCGTTTAGCTGTTAGTCGTGCAATTTCAGCAACAGGTTATTTCGATGTTGAAGCATTTGCAAAAATAGAACTAGCTGTTTGGCAATCTTATTGTTTGGGGGCTGGCAGGGGGTCAAAAGTGGCGTCCGAAAACATTTGTAAAGCAAGTGTTGATTGGTTCTCAAACTTTTATGATGTAAAAGGAGCATCTTACTTTAATTCGGGTGGGAATGGGGCTGTTATGAGAATTCAGCCTCATGTGTGGTCATCAGGGCAGAAATCTCTTACGTCAATTCTTCTTGATGTGTGCAAAAACACTATTTGTACACATGGCCACCCTAGAGCATTTGTAGGCTCCTGTTTTCATGCTTCGTTCTTATATTATGTCTTGAGAGAAGAGAGGATCCCCAGTGTTGAATCCTGGTTTGATATTGTAGACGAAATAAAGATTGTTCCAGAGCTTCTCCAGTCAGATTATCAGTTACAAACTGCTTGGTTGCCCTATTGGGAGGGTTTTATTGACGCTAGTTTTTCAGAAAAGTATCAAGATGCGGTAGATGAATTAACCAACACAATTGTGCAACTGATCGAATTGGATGATATAGGTAAGTCTGAGAAAGAGAAGTATAAGTATGTTGTTAAGATGCTTGGTGGGTTGACAGACGCTGAGAGGGGGTCAGCTCTAAAAACATCTGTTTTTGCTAGCTACCTGTCCTATTTGTATCCTTCTAACCCATCTGAGGCTATGATCGTTGCAGCTAATACACTTGATTCAGATACCGACTCGATAGCTACTATGTGTGGAGCAATTCTTGGGCTGGTTGTGGATGAGAGGCCTCCAGAAGTGGTATTGGATGATGAGTATATAAAATTTGAGGCTGCCAGGATGTATGAGATCAGCGAAGCGTTGCCTGTCCAATCATTCAATTATCCAGCACTAGGGGCGTGGGCCCCACCTCGCAACAAGAGTGACTCACTTAGGCTGAGTAAGTCCGGCGCTCATTATGTGGCAGGCTTAGGAGAAGTTATATTTACAGGGAGGTCTGCGGTCCGTGGAAAAAATAAGTCGTTACGGTGGGAGTGGGTTGTTACTAAGTTTGGTCAGACTCTGCTAATTCGATCCAAAGATAAGTTGGTAGATCAGGGCGATGACTATCGATCTGTTGGTTACATAACTGAGATGCAGGCACCGTTGATGAACGGTGTCGAAAATGAAACCTCTAATGAAATTTCTATTAAAGATCGTATTGCGAGGCTGGCAAATGCGGGTTATTCGGAAGCTCAAATAGGAATGGATATTGTTGAATTGAGTAAGCTTGGCGTTATAGAAAATGTTGTAGCCTATGCTGCAATTGTTGGCGAGAAATTACACCCTGGCGTGAAAAAATAATGGGTCTTCAAACCTTATTGTGTATTGCTCCATAGGCTTGACTAAACTAGTGTTGCTTTTTAAAGCTAGATGAGGATGTATCGGTCAATAATGCCTCTCTAAGTTTTAGTACGAGTTAGTGCAGCATGTACATCATGCACGTGCTGCACTAACTTCCTCCTGCCAAATTTTAATAAAATACCCCTCCGCTCGGCGTACTTCATCGAAGTGAATATCTATCCCCATTTGCCTATAAGCTCCGGCTTCACGCTTAATTGTATTGGCTAGTGCTTTGGCGTTGTTAGGCCAGTTGTGGCTATCCATGGGCTTAAATCGGCTCAGTTCTTCTAGTAGCAGCCCATAGGCACCGTAAAAGCTTCTTTGTCGGTGTTTTAGGTAGGCGCAAAGTGCAGAATAGATGGGTGAATCTTCTAGCCCCTTGCTCACTACGCGCTTCTGGTTGCGTTTCAAGGCGACATCAAATGAGCTGGCTTCATGTCCTAGGGCCATCGCGGTTGCCCGCCCTAGGCGGTGGTAATCAGCTAGGCGGTGTAAGCCTTTGGCGGATACCTGGGGGAGATATCATAACGCTTTGCAAAATAGGTCAAGTAATGCCCCTAGTATGGTCGCCTGTTGCTTGTTGAAGGCCTGTTCAATATCACTTTCTGTTTGCCTGGTGTCGGCGCTTAGTCTCGGCAGCAGTACGTATAGGGTGCGCTCTAATAGGTCTTGCTGGGTAACTAGCTGCCCAATGCCGTTTAGCATTACGGGGCGTTTGATATTAACGACGGTTTCGTCTGTGTCTGAGTACAGGGTTCTTGCTGCATGTGCGCCGCCAGTGGCTAGGCAGCACATGCCATCCTGTAAGCTGCAACTTAATACGCTGAGGTTGTTGTAGCTAATCACGTGCTCATTGGCGGCGGCGATAAATAAATCCTTTGAGCCTTTGGGTGCGGAGCGTAGATTCATACCGCTGGGGTCTATCAGCCACTTCAGGAACTGTTGAGTCGTCGACTTGGCGCTACCTTGTTCGCCATCGAAAACCAGTACCGGGTGCGGCGTATCGCTGCGCCAGTAATCCAATATGGCAGTAATCACGAGTAGACGGCTTTCATACGGAATATTCAAAAACTGCCATAGCTGATTAGTATTGCCGCCTGCTATAGGCTCAGGTAGCTCTTGCGTGCTTGGTTTTCTAAAGAAGGCGACTGGGGCATCTTGAGCTATAGACCAAGCACCTGCTTTAAGGTGTATATAGTTCCAATTGGGGCAGCCTAAATCTAAAAAATACTCATCGCCGAAATGGCCCGCGCGTAAAAAGCTTGTTCGCATTGAGCCTATAGCTCTTGCTCGGCCTTCTAGTGTTGAGATCGCATCCTTGATGGCTGATTTATTGGCCACCGTGCCGGTGCTTTCATAAAACTGATTGGCAAGCTCGTTTTCAAAACTTCGATCATTAATTTGCTTGTTCTCGATATGCCCGTTTTTGTTTAGAGATATAAACGTTCGGCCTTCTTGATCATAGAAAACAGGGCAATGCATTACGGAATCAACAATTTTTGTCGCCTGTGAGGGCTTATCTTCATAATCTTTTTTCATTTACTAAACCTATTAAAAATAACTGGGTGCCTACCGGGTGAAGTGCGGTACAGCACTGGGTTTGACCCGGTTTGCCTATAGGGTCGATCCACTCGATAACCCGATTGAATAGACTGGGTATACCGGGTGTGTAACCGGGTTGACGTTGGCCCAAATGGAAATTGGGTCTTGAGCTGTACTGGGTTCTAATGAGGGCGGCTCGCCTTCTCGCGTTTTCGGTAGACCCACTGTTTTACCCAGTGATTTGAGCGGCTTACCGGGTGCTTTGACCTATAGGTCAAAACATTGCGGGAATAACCTATAGGCTTCGATTCACAATTCCGATATGGGCCTATAGCTCTTTTAGAGTCTATAGCTTGAAGGCTTACCAGTTGTTCATCGTTGATTGCTGGGCCTATAGGTACGGTTTGGCCTATAGGTTCCAGTCGCTTGTAGGGAAGGCTTCTCGCTGGTTGATAAACAGAGCCTATAGCTTGGCAATCATTTGCGGCTGAAGCTGGGTTGTGGATTGAGCTATCGCTCAATCC
>JBFOMC010000339.1:0-2118 GCA_040830565.1 Flavobacteriaceae bacterium | reverse complement strand
GACGGTTATGTGACCGAAGAGGAGAAGCAGTATATTTTGAGTAAAAAGAACAAGCAGGCCGCCTGTATTAATCTTCAGTCCAAACAGCTACGCGCTTTAAAAGAAAGTGGTCATATTTGGGAATTTTCTTTTTTGGAAATGGAGCAAATGATGGTAGAGTTTTTTACGTTGCAGGGTAAGGCAGAGCGTATTAAGAATTTTCCATATCCCAGGCAGTTTGCGACTTTAAACCGCTTTTTTATCTGGATTTTTGTGGTGCTGCTACCTTTCGGAATGATGCACGAGTTTGATAAGATCGGCAATGAAATAATCGAATTGCTCGAAAGCTGGAAACCTTACCCTGAAGGAAGTTTTCATTTTATCATAGAATTCATAGGGCAGAATTTTGTGTGGTTTACTATTCCATTTAGTGTGATCATTTCCTGGATCTTTCACACTATGGAGCGGATAGGGGAAGTTTCAGAAAACCCCTTTGAGGGCATTGCTAATGATGTACCTATTACCACCATGTCTAGAGGTATAGAAATTGATATCCGTCAGATGATAGGGGATAAGGATTCCGAAATTCCGGAACCCATTCCGGAACAGCATGGGATCCAGATGTAAACTTTGAGTCCGGTCGCAGGTATTACCTAAAATAATATGGCCCTTGTGTCTAAACCATTGAGCAATTAACAATTAGCAATAAACAATGTCACTTTAAGTTCAGACCCTTTTGACTTTAGGTTTGAATTTTAGCATCTAAGCTGCCGGCGGTCTAACGGTTCTGGATTTTGATAGAAACGTTTGATTCTGGATGAGGGGATCCTTAACCCCTCCCCATTACAAGATAGGCTTTGAATCTGAAATCTCCTTGCAGTCAATGCCCAATGCGAGAAAACTAATGAACAATCTCCCAGGCCCAGTTCAATAAACATTGAACAATTATCAATAAGCAATGTTGGGTCAGAACTCGAATAGACGCTATTGCGAGCGTGCGCTTTAACTTATACTTAATAGGCTTCCTTGGAGTTTCGAACACCTCAGTTCCTAAATTCCACCTTTCATTGCCCTCTTCCGACTTCTTTGCGACCTTTAGCCGTAAAGGCGCGGGTATATTTCTAAAATTTTCTGCTTATTTAGCTGTTCTAAAAGTTATTTTTGCGAAAAAATAAAGCTACACTTCCATATTTCAATGAAAAAACTACTTACCATACTCACTTTGTTTTTTGTGATTATTCCCATGTTTTCGCAAACCCTAAAAAAGTCCGAAGCCGTGGAGATCAACGGAAAAAAGATATATTATGAAGTATATGGGGAGGGCACGCCCTTATTCTTCTTACACGGCTATACGCTTTCTGCAAAAGCATGGCAACCTTATGTAAAGGACTTTTATGAGGATTATGAAGTATACTTGGTTGATTTACCTGGTCATGGGCAGTCTGAAATGTTCAAAGAAACGCTGTCCTTCAAAAACGTGGCTAAGGATTTTTTGGGATTAGTAGACTATTTAGAACTAGACCGTATCAAGGCCATAGGTTTTAGTTTTGGAGGGGATGTGTTGTATCAGGTGGCATTGCAACAGCCAGCTTTAATAGAAGCCATGATCACCATTGGAGCAGTGGGCAGCTGGGATGTGAACGATTTTTTAAATTACCAGGAGGCCTTTACTTTTGAGAATAAGGATAACTTTCCCTGGTTGGTAGACTATCATCAAACCGATGAGAAAATCAAAGCGCTCATGCAGCAATTTAAGAACTACGTGGTTTACGTAAGTAACGAAGAGTTGCAGCAAATACAACCGGAGGTTTTGATCATGGTGGGCGATAATGATGACGGCATTACCCTTGAAGAAGTAGCCCGAACCAAAAGGCACTTGCCAGCATCTGACCTGTGGATCTTACCCAATGTATCTCACGGCGCTCACGAGGGTGAGACTAAAGAGGACTTTGTTTTAAAGTCCAAGGCTTTCTTCTCCAAAAAGAGGCCATAGTTGCCTCCCTTGCTTATGACCATAGTCTCTTAGCTATACTAAGGTTTAAAAGCCAAAGCGTTTTAACTGATAACTCTTTACCAGTTTTTGGTCCATTGATACAGGAAATAGGGTAAGCCATACAATTGATTTTGCAATTCCGTTTT
>JBFOMC010000338.1:0-14771 GCA_040830565.1 Flavobacteriaceae bacterium | reverse complement strand
ACTATCTCCTCGTTTAAAAAAACGATTTTTCAGGGAGGTATATATTATTTCTGAACGTAAAGACCATGTAAAAGACCTGGGTAAGTTCAATTATTCTTTTAGGCGGAAAGGCAAATTAATTCCATACATGGAAAAGAAGCATCCGGCATTGGCAAAAGAGAAAGAATTCATTGAAGATTCTGAACTTTATTTATGCGATACGGATTCCTCTAAAAGTTACTTTCTCTATCAATTCGGAC
This sequence comes from Flavobacteriaceae bacterium, assembly GCA_040830565.1. GTDB lineage: Bacteria > Bacteroidota > Bacteroidia > Flavobacteriales > Flavobacteriaceae > JAFMPW01. Next base: position 14,532 of record JBFOMC010000338.1, on the reverse strand, counting down.
ATAAGAAAATTGAAATGATTGAAGACGGTGCCAGGACCTATATTCAAAGGCATAGTTTTTTTGAACAGATCTTCAAAACCTATATCACTAAAGCACCCATAGGTGGTGGTTTTGATCGTGTAATCAGCACCATACATGCTCAGTTTCCTGATAGATTACCCCCAAAGCTTCAAAGGAAAGCCGTTGAGTTGAACATCAAAAGGGAGGTAGCCAGATTAAGTAGGGCGCTAAAGCAAGAGATCTATGCAATCTTTCTTTCAGAAGATTTTCAAATACCCCAAAACAACAGTGCACTGATCCTTACCCAGCCTATCTCAGAAGATAAAGTGATCAAAGACGAAAGCGTAAAAATTGCTATCTATAAAGATGTCATCTCAAAAGTGCCCGAATCTTACGCCATAGTTTTAAAAACACACCCTAGGGAAACAACGGATTACACCGAGTATTTTGAGAATATCACCGTACTCCCCCCCTTATTTCCTATTGAAATTTTGGGTTTAAAGGAAGGGTTTTACTTTGAACGAGGCTATACTTTATTCTCTACGGCCCTCTCCAATTTAGAAATTGTTAAAGAACGATTTTTCATGGGTAAGGATTATTTAGATAAATTTACCGTCAAAGCCACCCGAAATCTTATTGAAAATATGGTGGATTAAAAAATCAAGAGCCAACAAGATGTCTGAAACCACAAGTATTGGATTTATTCCCTTACGAAAAAATTCTAAGGGAATCATCAATAAAAATAAAAGGAAATTGCTGGGACGACCAATGTTTACATGGGTGCTGACGGAGGCACTTTTTTCTAAACTCGACCAGGTCTACATTTTTACGGATGACGAGGATATTATCGCTTATGTTGATCTTAATTTTAAGTGGTCAGACAAGGTGGTTTGTATTAAACGTTCTGCTGAAAATGCCACTGATACAGCTTCCACCGAGGCTGCAATTCTGGAGTTTTGTGAAAACGTAGATAACGACTTCGATTTTTTCTGCTTGTTGCAAGCAACTTCTCCCCTAACGGGTAGAAAAGACATCAATAAGGCCCTTAATGCAGTAACCGAAAGAGATTTTGATGCGGCGCTAAGCGTAGTGAGAACCCATAGATTCATATGGTCTAAAGAAGGTGAATCCCTTAATTACGATTACAAAAACAGGCCTCGCCGACAGGATTTTGAAGGATTGTTAATCGAAAATGGAGCAGTTTATTGCACCACCAAAACCGGCCTGCTAAAGTCCAAAAACCGGCTCAACGGTAAAATTGCCCCTATTGAAATGCCCGAGGATACTTTAGTGGAAATTGACTCTGAAACAGACTGGATGCAAGTAGAGCAATTACTGATTTCCAGATTTAAATCCGGAAGATCTGCTAAACGCATAGACTATCTGGTTCTAGACGTTGATGGTGTTTTCACAGATGGCAGGGTGGTCTATGGAGAGGAAGGAGAACTTTCAAAAACCTTCGATATGCGAGATGGAATGGGCTTAGAAATACTAAGACAACATGGGGTAAACGTAATGGTAATGACTTCCGAAAATTCCAAGGTGGTAGCACAACGAATGAAAAAACTAAAAATAGAGGATACTTTTCTCGGAATAAAGGATAAATATTCCTTCCTGGAGCATATTTGTGCAGAAAGGAGCATTTCACCATCGAATATTGCTTACATCGGAGACGATGTAAATGACCTTAGCAATATGCTTAGAGCCGGGTGGTCTATGTGTCCGGCTAATGCAACAAAAACAGTAAAATACAATGCAGATCTTGTACTTGGCAACAAAGCTGCGGAAGGAGCCATTAGGGAAGCTACAGAATTCATTATGAATTATAACATGAGATTTAATGAACTATAAAGAACCATATATCATTGCCGAGATAGGATGTAACCACAAAGGAGATATCCAAATAGCTAAGGAAATGATAAGTATGTCCAAAATATTTGGCAATGCCAATGCGGTCAAATTTCAGAAAAGAAATAACCGAGAACTCCTAACACCCGAGCAGTATGATGCCCCCCACCCTAACCCCATAAATTCTTATGGGAATACCTATGGTGCCCACAGGGAGTTTTTGGAATTCGACCTGGAGCAGCACAGGGTGCTGAAAGCGTACTGTGAAGAAATTGGCATTACCTATTCCACTTCGGTTTGGGAGACTACCTCAGCCAAAGAAATTGCAAGTCTAAAGCCCGAATTCATAAAGATTCCCTCTGCCTGCAATAATAATTATGAAATGTTGGGCTGGCTATGTGACCATTATGAAGGTGAAATTCATATTTCCACTGGGATGACCACCAAAGATGAAATTGAAGATATCGTACTTTTCTTTAGCGAAAAAGGCCGAGCCAAGGATTTGGTAGTATACAACTGCACTTCTGGCTATCCCGTACCTTTTGAAGATATCTGTCTTTTGGACATTCTAAAACTACGAGAAAAATATGAAGACAAAGTAAAGAGCATAGGTTTCTCAGGGCATCATTTAGGAATTGCGGTAGATGTGGCTGCCTATACGCTCGGAGCCAATATTATCGAAAGACATTTCACCCTGGATCGCACCTGGAAGGGAACAGATCATGCAGCTTCCCTTGAACCCATTGGACTGCGCAAACTTTGTCGTGATCTCAGGGCTACGCACAAAGCGCTTACCTATAAATCCAAGGACATCCTCGATATTGAAAGTGTCCAGCGAGATAAATTGAAATATCAAAAATAGATGAGTGAGGCTTTTGGAGTAGAAATAGCCAATTGCCTTTCCGCCTTGAGCAAAGGGGAAATCATCCTCTACCCTACAGATACCGTTTGGGGTATAGGATGCGATGCCACAAACCCGGAAGCGATTGAAAAGATCTATGCTTTAAAAAAAAGGCCTTCATCAAAAGCTCTGATCTGTCTTGTGGCAGACGACTTTATGCTTGAAAGTTATGTAGAACATGTGCCAGATCTGGCCTACGATATCATGGATCTGGCTACCAAACCTACTACCATCATCTATGATAACCCCAAAGGAGTTGCAAAAAACCTTATAGCCGATGATAACTCTTTAGCGATACGAGTAGCATCAGATAAATTTTGTCGCAATCTCATCAAAAGATTTAAAAAACCCATTGTCTCCACCTCCGCCAATATTGGTGGACAAAAAACGCCCGCTACTTATTCAGAAATAGAAGAGGATATTTTAAAAGGAGTCGACTATGTAGTAAATTTGGACCGCGATAAAAAGACGAGTGCCTCGTCTGCCATTATAAAGCTCGGGAACGACGGCCTGGTGCAGGTTATTCGTGAGTAATGAACTTAATGTTGTCTGACTTACTTCCCTTTAAAAGAAGTTTACAAATTACACCATGTCTAGTCAAAATCATACAGATGCCCTAAAGCACCCCATCTTCAATTTAATTGCTGAAGCGGCCGGAGAACTTGCGGTAGATAGTTACGTGATTGGGGGATTTGTGCGCGACTATCTTTTAAAACGACCAGCGGCCAAAGACATAGATATTGTGGCCGTTGGAAGCGGAATAGCACTGGCCAAAAAGGTGGCTTCTAAGTTACCGGGAACTCCTGAGGTTGCCGTGTTTAAAAATTTTGGAACGGCAATGATAAAACAAAAGGATCTGGAAATTGAGTTTGTTGGTGCCCGGAAGGAGAGTTATCAGCGGGATAGCAGAAAACCTATTGTGGAAAACGGCACCCTGGAGGAAGACCAAAACCGCAGAGATTTCACTATCAACGCTTTGGCGATTTCTTTGAATAGAATAGATTTTGGAACTTTAATCGACCCTTTTGGAGGCATGGCAGATCTTAAAAACAACATTATTCGCACTCCCCTAGCCCCGGGAATCACCTATTCCGATGATCCTCTTAGAATGATGCGAGCTATTCGTTTTGCCACACAACTGAACTTCAGCATACATCCGGAATCTTTAGAGGCGATTTCGACATACAAGGAGCGAATAAATATTATCTCTAAGGAGCGCATTGTGGAGGAACTCCATAAAATTTTGGGTAGCGAAAAACCTTCTATCGGTCTGGCTTTACTCCATCAAACCGAACTATTACCTTATATATTGCCCGAACTAGTGGCTCTACAGGGTATAGAGGAAATAGAGGGACAAAGACACAAGGATAATTTTTGGCATACCTTGGAGGTAGTGGATAATATAGCACAAACCACAGACAATGTTTGGTTGCGCTGGGCTGCGCTATTGCACGATATTGGAAAAGCCCCTACCAAACGTTTTGACAAAAAAATAGGTTGGACTTTCCATGCGCATGAATTTGTGGGTGCTAAAATGGTCTATAAGCTTTTTAAAAGATTGAAAATGCCGCTCAATGACAAAATGAAGTTTGTCCAGAAAATGGTATTGATGAGTTCACGACCCATCGTGCTTTCAGAGGACTACGTAACCGACTCAGCTGTTCGAAGGCTGATTTTTGATGCAGGGGATTATGTTGAAGACCTCATGACCCTTTGTGAGGCTGATATCACCACGAAAAATCCCAAAAAACAGAAAAAATACAAGAACAACTTTAAGTTGGTTCGCCAAAAGATTGCAGAAGTGGAGGCACGCGATCACATACGAAATTTTCAACCTCCTATTTCGGGAAAGGAAATAATGGACACTTTTGACCTTAAACCCTCCAAAGAAATAGGCATGATCAAAGAAGCTATCAAAGAGGCCATTTTAGAAGGTGAAATTCCGAATGAATATGAGGCTGCCAGAGCTTTTATGTTGAAAAAGGGTAAGGAAAAAGGGTTGCATCCAAAATAGTTGAAGATCTTGAAGAAATAACGAGGGAGATCCGTACAAATACCAAGTAAAAAATAATGTATGAAGCACTACACTAAAATCGCAAAGTTATCACTTGTCTTGGTATACCTGGTAATTGTTGCTGGAGCTGTAGTGCGGATGACCGGAAGTGGAATGGGATGTCCGGATTGGCCCAAATGTTTTGGGTATTACATTCCGCCAACTGAAGAGACGGAACTAAAATGGCAACCGCAAAGATCCTATAAAAAAGGGCAGGTAATTATTCTAGATGAATCGCTCTGGGTTGCTAACAAAGATTTTACCACAACAAGTGACTATGATTCCGAAAATTGGCGTGCATATACCAAGCACAACTACGCCGTTTTTAATGCCGCCCATACCTGGACGGAATTTATAAACAGATTATTTGGTGCCCTGGCCGGATTAGCTACTTTACTGTTGGCCTTTATATCTTTAAGTTACTGGAAGATCAATAAAAAAATTACACTTCTTTCTTGGGCAGTAGTACTGGGAATGGGGTTTCAGGCATGGCTTGGAGCCACAGTTGTTTATTCAGTCCTGGAACCCGTTAAGATTACTATACATATGGTTATGGCCTTAGTTATTGTGGCAATGATTCTATATCTAATTCACGAATCTAAAGTTTCAGCCGGTCCCTTTAAGTACGACAGGTTTACGGTAAATATGTTCTGGCTTGCCTTAGTGGTTACCCTGGTACAAATCATCCTGGGCACCCAGGTAAGACAATTTGTAGATGAGCAAATAGATGAGGTTGGGGAGCAAGCTAAAAATTTGTGGCTCCTGGAGCCCACCATATCCTTCTATGTACATCGATCATTTTCCATTTTTGTGGTTTTGATCAACGCATATCTCGCCTATAGAGTCAGCAAACTAGGCCTGGGGTTCACTAAAATGAATTGGGTATTAGCACTTCTCCTGCTTGAAATCATCACGGGTATAGCGATGAATTATTTTGATTTTCCCTTTGGATCCCAACCTTTGCATCTGGTCCTGGCTTCCTTGCTCTTTGGGGTGCAATGCTATTTGCTAATGGAAGGATTAAAAACAAAAAGAAGCCATAAAACTTTGTAACTTTGCCTCCACCTTAAAATTAGGTATGATGGTCTATAAAGTGAGGATAATTCTAGACACTGAGGAAGATATTTTCAGAGATATCGAGATTGAAGCGAATAATACTCTGGAGGATTTCCATAATGTTTTAACGCAGTCTTTCGGCTTTCTTGGAAATGAAATGGCCTCCTTTTATACTTGTGATGCCCGTTGGAATCAAGATGAAGAAATTGCCCTTTTTGATATGAGTGAAAATGGTTCCAACGTTCGTTTGATGAACGAGGTTACCCTTGAAGACATTCTCACCGAGGCTTCTCCTAAACTCATTTATGTATATGATTTTCTTAGCATGTGGACATTTTTTGTAGAGCTTGCCGATATCGTGGAGAAAGAGGATGGAAGAGCCTATCCAAATGTCCTATTCAGTTTTGGGGTGCTGCCAGAAACGCCTCCGGAAAGAAAATTTGAATCTGATCCTTCATTTGATTTTGACGATACTTTGGAGAATTATGATGATCTGGATTTTGACGAGAACTGGAATTAGGTATCAGTAATCAGTAATCAGTAATCAGTAATTTAAGGTAATTAACTATTAACTTTCAATTTTCAACTTCTAATTTTAAACTATAAATGCTAAACCTATACCCAACCCAAATCGAAAGCGTTTCCTTACATCGCGTGGGTAACAAAAACAAAGGAGAACAAATTTTCCTGTCTAAAGCTCCTTATGTACTTGATGACGAAATAGCAGGACTCCTAAAAGAATACTTTTTTAAACCTTTCAGAGAAAAGGAAGAAAACTACCTGAAATTCCGAAACGATGTGGATGTAGAATTCAATGAAGTTTTCAAAATTGCCTCCGAGATCTTCGATAAGCCTACGGAGATTCACAAAAATTCCAAAGAGTTAGCCAGACATTTATTCGAACAGTCCAAACATCCACATATCAAAAGTGGAGAAGTATATGTGGCTTACTTAACTGACGTATTGCTAGACAATACCAAAACAGATGCCATCGGAATTTTCAAAAGCGAACTTAAACACGATTTTCTTCAATTTGAAGAAAAAGAAGGCAACTTGGACCTGCAAATTCAACAGGGTGTAAGTATCAACAAACTGGACAAAGGCTGCCTTATATTCAATCATATGAAAGAGGAGGGCTACAAAGTACTTTCTGTAGATAACAATAGATATGATGCTAAATACTGGCTAGAGGATTTTCTTGATGTTGCCCCTATGGCCGACGAGAACTTCTATACTAAAAACTACCTGAAATTCTGCCAAAACTTCGCTAAAGACGTCGTGCTACCTGCAGAAGACAAGCAGCAAGAGGTGTTGTTTATGAATCGGGCAGTAAATCATTTTGCAAAAAATGATGCCTTTGAAGAAACCAATTTTCTGAACGAAGTAATTGAAAATCCGGAACTCATCCCCGAATTTAAACATTATAAGGTTGAGAAAGGGCCTAAATACAGTATTGAAGATGTTTCCAATTTCAATATTGCCAACAAAGCAGTATCCGATACCAGAAAAAAAATCAAGAACGTCATCCAACTGGATACCAACGTTCAAATAAAGCTCGATTTTATCAATCCGGAATCTGCCGATAAATTTGTGGAAAAGGGATGGGATGAAGAACGCCAAATGTACTATTACCTGGTGTATTTTAATAAGGAGCAGAAGAGCTAATTAGTTGATGGTTGTTGGTTGATGGTTGACGGAAACTAGGTAAATAGGCCTATAGTTTACTAACCTTGTTTATTGAAACGGCTTACAGCTACTGACTACAGTTTACTCTTTATTACTGGACGTCAATTTTTTTCTCAATGATCTGTTTCATACTAACACCCTGGTAATTGCGCTTAACAAAGTCGAGCGCCAGATCAAGAATTTGTCCCATGGTGGTGCACTTTCTGAATTTCATGTCCAGGGTTAGATCGTAGATCTGCTCTTTGAGTAAGGTAATGTTCTCTTCAATAGAAATGGCATCGCCTTTACAGATATTCACCAATCTGTTAATTCGATTTCCAGAACTTATAATTCTCTTGGCCACAATAGATCTTTCTTCTATTTTATATTGATCCACAGAGTTGCGTTGCAGCTTGGCGCGAACCAGTTCTACCATGGTGAAATTTTCTTTGAAAAACTGGGGTCTATAAACTTTGAGCTTCCCTTCAAAACACTGTTGGTCAAAATCTATGGCTCGTATGCGATAAACCACATGATCAAAATCATGCACAGGAACTATGACATAGTTGTAAGAACGCATATCTCCCAAAAGTCGGATCATGCAACGTTCATTGAACTTGACAAACTCTTTGGCCAATTGAGACTTTTCAGACTCCGTGCAATTAGGAAGCATATCTTTTATAAATACATCTCCCGGAATTCCTGCAATATGTTCTTCAATCAATGTATCCTTGTATACCAGAAAGTTTAAATTGTAGGGAGACAACATATGCTCTAGCTCCAAACCGTAAATGCGAGAAGCATCGGTCTTCTTTACATAGAAATAGGTGAAATTATCGTTCAGAATATTTCGGACCTTTATTCTAAACGGCTTCGAGTTGCCAAAAGTGCAGTAATCCACTGCATCAATATTCAAATACTGAAAAATGTGATCGCTACCGTCTGACAGTAAAATAGAATACACCCTTTTTAAGCTGATATCAATCTCCTGACGTTCAGAATCGGAATAGTAGACCCTCACCCATAAAGTATCCTCCCCATCGGCATCATAGACCACAACAGAGCCCGCAAACCTTAGAAGATCGTCATAAAAAATCGGGATCTCTATTTTGCGATTATACTCGTCTAAATACGCATCCAGTTTAGTATTTACCGGATAGGCAGGCTTCTTCTTAGACATCAGGCGTTCATCAGACATAGGATATTCTTATTTTCGTACTACTTGTAACAAAATAACGCTTTTGTCGTCAAGTTAATATAAACAACACAAAAACCACCGACATATTGGAAACGATTCTTACCGTTAACAAGCTCACCAAGAAGTTTGGGTACCTTACTGCTGTTAAGGACCTTTCCTTTTCTATAGAGAAAGGCAATGTTTATGGGATTCTAGGGCCAAACGGCAGCGGAAAATCTACCACCCTGGGCATAGTACTCAATGTAGTAAATGCTACTTCAGGAGATTTCTCCTGGTTTGATGGCACGACTTCAACTCATGACGCCCTTAAAAAGGTTGGGGCTATTATTGAAAGGCCCAATTTTTATCCTTATATGTCAGCACTTCAAAACTTAAAACTCGTTTCCAAGATCAAGGAAGTCGGGCAGGACAAAATTGAAGAAAAGCTAGAGCTTGTAGGTCTTTTAGATAGAAAAAACAGCAAATTCAGAACCTATTCCTTGGGTATGAAGCAACGTTTGGCAATAGCATCTGCGCTGCTCAATGATCCGGAAATACTCATTCTGGATGAGCCTACAAATGGTCTTGATCCGCAAGGAATTCATCAGATCCGTCAAATCATAAAAAGAATTGCCTCCGAAGGGACTACCATATTGCTGGCCTCTCACCTTTTAGATGAAGTAGAGAAAGTATGTAGCCATGTGGTGATCCTCAGAAAAGGAGAAAAGTTGTATTCTGGCCGGGTTGATGGCATGATGGCTAGCCATGGCTTCTTTGAACTAAAAACAGATGCCACTGAAAAACTCTTGAATTTTCTGGAACAAAGCGACAATTTCGGAACTGTCAAAAAGGAAAATGGGATGATAACTGCATTTCTTGAAGAAGAAATGAATGCAATGGAATTAAATAGACAACTGTTTGATACCGGAATTGTGCTCTCCCATTTAGTGAAGCGAAAAGAGAGTCTGGAAGAACAATTCCTTACCCTGACTAAAAATCCAACTGCCGATACCAAATAAGCGCCAAAAACCAAAATAAATGAAAAGATTACTAGAGATAGAGTTTATAAAACTGTGGAATAACAGAGCCAGTAAGATCCTTATCATTTCTTATTTTGTGCTCCTTACTTCCATTGCGCTTATCGCTGCCATCAAATTTGATATAGGACCGATCCAATTTCATTTAGCAGAACAAGGAATCTTTAATTTCCCTTATATCTGGCATTTCAACACCTTTATTACTGCCATATTTAAATTGTTCCTGGCTATAGTGATCGTTTCCATGATGGCCAATGAATACAGCAATAAGACCATAAAACAGAATTTGATAGATGGCCTATCTAAAAAGGAGTTTGTGCTTTCTAAATTCCTAACCGTAATTTCCTTTGCGCTTATTTCTACCGTCTTTGTATTTGCGGTTTCCATGATCCTTGGACTGGTTTATTCGGATTTTAATGAACTGTCTATCATTTTTTCAGACCTGGAATACTTACTGGCTTTTTTCATAAAACTGGTTGGCTTTTTCTCCTTTTGTCTTTTCCTGGGAATTTTTGTTAAACGATCTGCTTTTGCCTTGGGTTTTCTTATCCTATGGGCCATTGTGGAACAACTGATTTTTGGGCTCTTAGGTTGGAAATATGTCAGCTGGGATACAGCAAAAATGATCAAGGGGGTTTTTCCGCTGGAATCTATGGCCCGCCTCATTGAAGAGCCTTTCAGCCGACTAAAAGCAGTGCAATCTGTAGCGAACCAAATAGGAGAAGAATTTTCCTTTGACTACCAGGTTCATTGGTATGAGATCCTGATTGTACTGTGTTGGACGACCATTTTTATCTATTGGTCGTACGCTTTACTTAAAAAGAGAGATTTATAGTATATTGGCCGGAGAACCTATCTGGCCATGAAAAAGTTATGCCTGCTGCTGTTCCTTTTTGTGGGACACCTTGCCCTGGCTCAATTCGCCAACGATTGTACTAGCGCCGTAGTAGTATGCGGCAATAGTAATATTGTTTCTAACGCCTCAGGTTTTGGAACCCAGGAATTAGATAACACTTCGAACCCCTGTTTTTTTGAAGAGATCAACAGTATTTGGCTCGAGTTAAATATTGCTGAATCCGGAATCCTTTCTTTTGAGATAAGACCAGAGAGCAGCGATCTGGTTGTAGACTATGACTTTTATGTGTTCGGTCCGGGGAATGCCTGTGGCAATTTTAATGACCCTATTCGATGTTCTACCACTAATCCCCTCAACGCCGGGCTTAATTATAATACCACCGGCCTAAGAGAAACGGAGATAGACGAATCTGAAGGCCCGGGAGCTGATGGTAATAGCTTTGTTTCAGCTTTGGCAGTGCAGCAGGGTGAAACCTATTATTTACTTATAGATCGGCCACATGGAAGCGGGGGGTTTGATCTTAATTGGACAGGAACTTCCTCATTTTTTGAACCCCCGGAGGCTAATGAGCCTACGGATATTTCTTTATGTCTGGCTACTACCGGTACCCCTGTGGATCTGAGTCAAAAGGCAAGTGAAATTACAACAGACCCCAACTCAAGACTAAGCTATTTCACCTCTTATGCCGATGCCTTTGACGGTAATAATCCGGTAGCCGATCCAACAGCCTTCGAACTTGGAGCGGCAAATACGACCATTTATGTCAAAGTGAGAGGCGATAATGCCTGTTTCGAGATTAGAGATTTTGATATTATCGTGGATAACTTCCTGCCTTTCTCTATAGACCCCGGTCTGGTTTCTTGCGATCAAGATCAAGATGGGCTGGAAGATTTCGATTTAAATCAAATCACCAATACTATAGTAAGTACCCTTTCCAATCCATCAAATACGACGATCAATTACTTCGTAGAGGAGGACGATGCCCTTAACGACATCAATGCAATAAACAGTAATCTGCATACCTCAACCACAGCAACGATCTATACCCGTATTTCGGACAATACAGATCTGAGCTGTTGGGTGGTTCTACCAGTTCCCTTGAATGTAATTTCGAGCCCTATTCCCCTAAATGCGGAGCTATTGCAATGTGATGTAGACGAAACAGACTCCACAGACGGAATTACCGCCTTTAATTTGGAACAGTTATATCAGGACATTCCGGGGAGTGCGGATTTTGAATTCTTCTTTTATGAAAGTCTTGCGGCGGTAAGTAATGATGACCCTATAGAAAATCTCATAGGCTATGTAAATACCGTCCCATTTAACCAAACTATATATTTCACAGCTGAAAGCCGGAACTTTGGATGTTTAAGTTCCGGTGCCCTTGAACTACAGGTGCAACCCACAACGGTAAGTCTCAATTCTCAAAGCCCTTTTGTACTCTGTGATGAAAATCCCGGAGATGATCTGCTTCAGGCTTCTTTTGATTTAGAGGCCATAAGAACTCTCAACTATCCTAATTTGGAGGCTACTTTTTATGCCAGTCTTGAGGATGTTACCCTGGAGTTACATCCGCTTACAGGAATTTATAGCACGGAAACGACGATCATTTACGTTCGTATTGAAAACTCTAATCAATGTCAGGGCGTTGAGCAAATAGAACTCCGGGTTAATCCGGCTCCTGATTTTAAGATTCAGGACGAGTATTTGGTGTGTACAGATGGGAATCCCATGGAAATATTAGGCCCTGAGGGCTTTGATCATTATCGATGGATAAGAGTAGAGGGGAATACCGAAAGAGAACTTTCCAGAAACCAAGATTTTGTGATTGGAGAAAGCGGTAATTTTGAACTCGAAGTGGGTACTGCTTTCAACACCAATGGTGGGAGTTTGCTCTGCACCAGACGAAAAAGTTTTAAAATTCTTCCTTCCAACAGGGCGGTAATCAGCAATATTTTGATTGAAGACATTGCCGATACCAATACGGTAGAGGTAATGGTCACTGGAGATGGGAACTATGAATACTCTCTGGATGGTATTACCTATCAGGATAGTCCGTTGTTTTTAGATGTTTTAGCGGGCTTTTTAACCGTATATGTCCGCGATAAAAATGGCTGCGGTATTTCTGAGTCCGAGATATCTGTGATCGGCTATCCCAGATTTTTCACTCCAAATGCCGACGGCGTAAATGATCTCTGGCAGATTTCTGGAATTAACGAGCATTTCCAAAGTGAATCCACGATCTACATTTACGATCGCTATGGAAAATTATTAGCACAATTGGATGCTCAGCACAGCGGCTGGAATGGCACTTACAATAATAACAGCCTGCCTTCTGCAGATTATTGGTTCCGCGCAGTACTTGAGGATGGAAGAGAATTCAGCGGACATTTTGCCTTAAAAAGGTAATGCATTTCTTCATCCCTTGAAATTTTAACAGAAGTATCGAATAACGGGCTGCTAAGGAGTTTCAGGAAGGTTCATATTTGTTTTGCAACCCAATTATTGTCTATTCAACGGCCGCTTTGCCCTGAAAGCCATATTTGTAGTATATTGTAGTGTTTGTAGGAACACTATGAAAAAGATTGCCTCAGTTTTACTCTTAGGTATCCTGTGCCCTGTCTTTATGTTTGGACAGGGGGAAACATCCAATTGGTATTTCGGAAATGGGGCCGGTATAAAATTCAATAACGACGGTACCGTATCAACAGTAAAGAAGAGTAAGTTGAGCACCTTTGAAGGTTGCGCTACTATCTCTGATGCAGTTGGTAATCTTCTCTTCTATACCGACGGAGTTACGGTTTACAATGGCGATCATGAAATCATGGAAAATGGAGAAGGCCTCTATGGAGACTCCTCCAGTACCCAATCTGCTCTGATAGTCCCAAAGCCTGAAGATCCAAATATTTTTTACGTCTTTACTGTGGACACATCCGTTTTTGAAGGAGATCCGGATTTTGGGTTGAATTATTCCATTATTAATATTTCTTTAAATAACGGGCTTGGGGCGGTCACTCAAAAAAATGTCAATCTTTTGACCGACTGTTCTGAGAAAATTACTGCCGTCGTTAAGGATTGTTTTGATCAGTCGATTTGGGTAATCACCCTGGCTTCGGCAAGTGGTAATGTTGGGCTTTTCACTACCTATCATGCTTTCGAAGTCAACGCCAGCGGCGTGAGTACCACCTCTGTTAAAACTTCTATCAAAGACCTGGACATAGAGGACCCCCGAGGGTATCTGAAATTGTCTGCAGACGGCACCAAACTTGCAAGTGCGAACGCTACAAACGGATTGTATCTTTACGATTTTGATGACACCACCGGGAGATTGAGCAACCAACTAAGAATTGAGATTGATGACGTTAACAGAAATCCTTATGGGGTAGAGTTCTCGCCAGACAGCAGATTTCTTTATGTGCATTCTTCCAACGATATCCTCGCAAATTCCGGGCATAGTTCTTCTTTACTTCAATACGATCTTACGGCTGGTGATATTGAAGCTTCTATGGAGATTCTAGACAAAAGGGGCATCTTTAGGGGTGCCTTACAACAAGGTGAAAATGGAAAAATATACCGTACAATAGCCCAAAGCTATACGGTGGGCACTCCTTATCTTGGCGTTATTAACAATCCAAATGAAAAGGGTTCAGCTGCTGATTATGTTCACGATGCAATTTATTTGGATGGCAAGAATGCTACCCAGGGCCTTCCACCATTTATTCAGTCGTTTTTTGGCAAGACCGAGTTAATTAGGAATTCGGACGGTACTACAAGCAGCACCCTGGCATTGTGCAGCGGAGATTCATTTAGACTGGAGGCCGATCTCATTCCCGGTGCTACTTATGAGTGGGAAAAGGATGGAGTTCATTTACCGGCGGTACAGGGCAACTTGTTTGAAATTCCCAATGCGAATATTTCCGATTCTGGCAGGTACCGCTT
>JBFOMC010000337.1:0-10103 GCA_040830565.1 Flavobacteriaceae bacterium | reverse complement strand
ACGCGCTCGCTTTGAAAACCACAAAAGAAACACTTCGCTATACTATAGTGATGCTATCAAGTCTGTGAAGGCAAAACTCGCCGTGGGATTGCTTGCCTTCGGCAAGCTTCCCTACGCGCTCGCTTTGAAAACCACAAAAGAAAATACGGCGTTTCACTCCAAAAAAGAAGCGAGCTCCTTTTTTGAAGCTCGCTTGTATTTTTACTCTTTTGTGGTTTATTCGTACCTCGGGTGGGAATCGAACCCACACTCCCGAAAGAACTGGATTTTGAATCCAGCGCGTCTACCAGTTCCGCCACCGAGGCATTTAGTAAAGGACTGCAAAACTATAAAATATTTTTAATCGCCAGACTAAAATTCCCCATATTTATCCTTTGCAACCCAAATAAATTTTTAAATTTGCACCTCCTTAACCAAAAGGGTATCCAAGACGTTGGATTAGAATTAGATAGATATGTCTTATACGGTTCCGGAACCTAAAATATTTGCCTGTACTCAAAGTACCACTTTGGGTGAGAACATTGCCAAAGCCTATGGGGCCGAACTAGGCAACGTTATCTTCTCCAGATACAGCGACGGGGAGTTTCAACCCTCCTTTGAAGAATCTGTTCGTGGGGCCAGGATTTTTATTATCGGTTCTACCAATCCAAGTTCTGAAAACCTAATGGAAATGCTTCTTATGCTAGATGCCGCCAAGAGAGCATCTGCCAGGCATATTACGGCAGTGATGCCTTATTTTGGCTGGGCAAGGCAAGATAGAAAAGACAAACCCAGGGTTCCTATCGCAGCTAAATTAGTAGCCAAAATGCTCGAGGCCGCCGGAGCCACCAGGATCATTACGATGGACCTGCATGCAGACCAGATTCAAGGGTTTTTTGAAAAACCGGTAGATCACTTGTATGCCTCTACCCTCTTTCTTCCTTATCTGAAAGGTCTAGGTTTGGAAAATCTCACCATTGCCTCGCCAGATATGGGAGGTTCTAAAAGAGCCTATGCCTATTCCAAAGCCTTGCAAAGCGATGTAGTAATCTGTTACAAGCAACGCGCAAAGGCCAACGTAATATCACATATGGAACTTATTGGTGATGTACAGGGAAAAAATGTGGTTTTGGTAGATGATTTGGTAGATACGGCAGGCACCCTTACCAGGGCAGCAGATCTGATGATGGAACGTGGGGCAATAAGTGTTAGAGCCATTACGACCCATGCATTATTATCCGGGGATGCCTATGAAAAAATTGAAAAATCAAAATTGTTGGAATTGATCGTTACCGATTCTATTCCGACTAAAATAAAGAGTGATAAGGTAAAGGTTTTAAGTTGTGCAGAGCTTTTTGCAGATGTCATGCACAGGGTACACCACAACACCTCTATCGCTTCTAAGTTTTTAATGTAACATTTTTTAAAACAGACAATGAAGTCAATTACAATCAAAGGATCAGAAAGAGAAAGCGTGGGCAAGAAGGCAACGAAAGCCCTACGTAATGCTGGAAAGGTCCCTTGCGTGGTATACGGAGGGGAAAAACCATTACACTTTTCAGCTGATGAATTAGCGTTCAGAAATTTAGTGTACACTCCAAACGCCCACACAGTGAAGGTTGATTTGGCGAACGGTGAAAAAATTAGAGCCGTAATGCAGGATATTCAATTTCATCCTGTTACCGATAAAATTCTACATATAGATTTTTATCAGTTATTCGAAGACAAACCCGTTACCATGAATATTCCGGTGAGATTAGAAGGAAATTCTCCTGGAGTTAGAAACGGGGGTAGATTGCTTTTTAGAAAAAGAAAATTGACTATAAAAGCTTTACCTGATAATTTACCCGACTTCTTTGATGTGGATATCTCTGGTTTAAAAATTGGAGATAACATCACTGTGGAGTCACTTCTAAGTGAAGATTTCACCATTCTACATCCAGATTCAACCGTAGTTGTGCAAGTTAAAACTCAACGTGCTGCCATCGTTGTTGAAGATGACGAAGAAGAAGGCGTTGAAGGAGAAGAAGGTGCTGAAGGAACTGCAGAAGGTGGAGATGCTCCTGCTGCTGAGGGCGGCGATGCCCCAGCTGCAGAAGGAGGTGAAGCCCCTGCGGAGAGTTAAGAATAATTTTGTTCATATATTCTTTAAAAGCATCCGCCAGCAGGCGGATGCTTTTGTATTTTAGACCGTTGATTAAACGTGATGTTCGAATTTTTAAGGTTTCTTCTTGGAAAGAAAAAATCGGTTTTAGAAGAAAATGATCCCATGAAAAAGTATTTGATCGTCGGGCTTGGAAACATAGGTGAACAGTATGCCAAGACCCGCCACAATATAGGATTTCAGGTATTGGATGCCCTTGCAAAAAAACAGGATTTTGGCTTTGAGTCTGCTAAACTTGGCGCCATTGGTAACTTTAAGATCAAGGGCAGAAGTATTCTATGTCTAAAACCTTCGACCTATATGAATCGCAGTGGAAAGGCCGTAAAATACTGGATGGATCAGGAAAAAATTCCGATAGAAAATATCCTGATCATCACTGATGATATCAATCTGCCGTACGGTACCCTGCGTCTTAAAACCAAGGGGAGTGACGGCGGACATAATGGCCTTAAAGACATTCAAAGTACCCTCCAATCCTCGGTGTATAACAGGCTGCGATTTGGGGTTGGATCTGAATTCTCCAAAGGTCGCCAGGTAGATTATGTGCTGGGAGAATGGACAGAGGAAGAAAGTACGGCAATGCCTGAAAGAATAGAGCGAATTACAGCGCTCATCAGCTCCTTTGTGCTGGCAGGTGTTAAAATTACCATGAATGAGTATAACGGCACCTAAGACCGTTTGCTATAGCGTTTTAAAAGTAAAAACGCCGGATTTAGAAGTGTTCCCTTCATTGTCCCTGGTGAGTACCTCCCAATAGTAGGTGGTCCCGGTTTGCACACTAACCTTTACACTAGTGATGCCTACCGAAGGGGAAGCTACTAGCTGCTGGGGCGGATTATCCGTACCAAAGCTTATCTCAAAGCCCGCAATATCATTATCTACATCCGCAGCAGACCATTCTAACGCTACTTCATTATTCATATCTATTACTGCCGTGGAACCAGAGGTTGGAGTTATGGCCTGCGCCGGAAAAGGGGCAAAAGTGGTCTGAGCACCGGCATTATAAAACTGCCAGGTAGCACTGGTTGCGGTCTCCTGCGTAGCAGTATTCCTCGAGATTACCACCCAGGAGTAAGGTGTCCCCTTAGCAAGCGGAAGCGAAGCTGAAAGAGCCTCGGTGCTAATAGTTTGCGTTATATTCAGGGTGATATTGGTAACCCTTAGCTCATAAGTGGTGGTATTATCTGCCTTCATCCAGGTGAATTCAACTCTGCTGGTATTTTCATTGAGGTCAACACCGGTAGTACATTCAGAGTTTTGCAAAGGAAAAGTCAACAGTGCCGCTGAAGGAGGTTTTGGATCGTCCTTCTTGCAACTCAAAATGAGCAAAACAGAGATAAATAGTATAGTATACCTCACCGCTTGATTATTTTATGACTGCTCTTTACACGGCTGCCTTTCACATTCATAATATACACGCCCGAAGGTAGTTCATTTAAATTCAACTCTACCTGCATCCCATTTGGGTTATAATTCTTTCGCTCTACCAGCCTTCCATTTAAGGCATAAACATTAATTTCTACGCTTTGCTCTTCCCTACCCAAAAAGATCGTAGGCCCTTCAGAAAATGGATTGGGATACACTATGGGCTCGGAAGACACAAATATCTCCTCCTCATAACTCCCCTGGCAGGGTAAATCTGTGGATACTTTTAGGGTATTCAGTCCATCTTTAAGATCTAGGGTGATCTCCGAAAGTGCTACTGTACTAATAATTCCATTAAGCTCAATATTGTATGAATTAGAGCCCGATAATGTCAATACCGCCTGTAAGCCGCTCTGGTTCACTATAGATGAAACTCCCAATTGATCTGGTTCAGTAACAACCGCCTCAAAGCAGAAAGGCTCAAAATCATTGGTGCCATCTGTGCCAGTGATACATATGGTATAGGTTCCTGCCGATAAATTATCAGCCAAATAGGTATCGGTAAAATCCTCATTAAGCATCAACCCATTTCCATCGATGGTTATACTATAATCCATGGTTTGGGCAGCTGTGATATTAATGTTACCGTCATTGCTGCCTCTACAAGATTCGCTTGTTATGGCCACTGTAAAATTATCAGGTGGAAAACGAAATACAGGGCAACCATCAGTGTCTACCTCTGTACCCGGAGGAGTGTTCAAACAAAGATCGTCCCCATCGTCAAAAACACCATCCCCATCATCATCTGGTCTAAATTCTCCCTCAACACAGATCTCTAGTGAAAAAGCATTAAGTATTCCTCCATCAGCCGGCGCGGTATCATTGACCTCTAAAGTCCACTGCCCTAGCGTAGATTCTCCCTTAAATGATGCAAGCGAGCCTAGAGGCTGTAAGGTGCCATTTAACCCAGGACTTCCTCCGCAGGCAAAATTGCTTCCTTCATCATCAAAAACGGCATTAATATCGGTCAGGTCCCCACAAGAATTTGCTGTAAGTATTACTTTGGTTCCTGCAGGTGAGGTAAGGCTAATGACCAGATCTGCCAGAAAAGAATGTGTAATATCTACACTCACATTGACATCGGCTACCGGTAGATCATTAATAAAGGATACAGTGGAGGTTACCGTCGGAGTTCCGGTTGAAGAAATAGTATTTGGTAGCCCACTGGCAGCAATACTTTTACAGTTTTGCTCAATGGTGGTAAAACTAAAGGGAGCTCCAAAAGTGGCTTCCCCGCAAACATTCTTAGGCTTTACCCTCCAGAAATAAGTGGTTTCATCCATAAGATTTGCTGCTAAATAGGAATTATCCACCACTGTGGCAGACTCAATGACCGTATTAAAAGCAGCATCAGTGGCTATCTCTATGTCATAAGATGAATATGAAATGTCTGGCAACCATTCCAGCTCCTGTCCCAGGCTCACCTCCGTAGCTCCGTTGGCAGGAACACTTAAAACTACATCGGAAAAGGTCGCATCATAAATGTTTACGTTTATCGGCATAGATTTAGTCTCCGTTGCAGAAGTAGCCGTGATAGTAATGGGATAGCTTCCGCTGGCGACAGAAGCTGTATTCGAAATTGTGATATCTACAGGCGTATTATTGGCCGTAGCCGTAGCTGGGGAAAAAGCAATTCCCAACCCGCCCGGAGCACCTGTCGCGCTAAAGGTCACCTCTTCGGCAAAACCCGAATAGGTTTCATAGGTAAAGGGTATGACCAAATTGTTGGGCTGACATACCTCATAATCCAGGCCACTAAAATTTAAGACCATAGGAGATTCCTGGATCGTCAAATCTGCTGCATTCACAGCAAAGAAGATATTGTTACTGGCCTTTACCATAATCCTCGCCTCGGTAGTGGCTATCCCAGGGATGCCTACCTCCTGTTCCCCGTCATTAGCGACATTTTCTGCCAGGGTAATGGGGAAAGTAGCTCCGCCGTCTGTAGATAGGAAAATATCAACCAACTGTGCATTCACCGGGCTGGAATTAGTACCGGCAATATCCCAATTTACTGTTTGAATACTCCCTGCCAAATAGGTAGTCGAAGTGGCCTGAGAGCTCACCGAGAATGGACCAGCAGCATTTACAACGCTTACCCTAATTAAATCTGATGATACCTGTCCTCCACCACTGGCATTATCTCTTACTGTAAGCGCAAAATTCAGGTCGCGTTCAACATTTGAAACGGTCTCCCAGGCCGAATTGGTGGCCGGATTGGTCTGAGTTAGATTTCCTTGCACTACCTCAGATAACTTTGGAAAATAACGCTCTGGGCTGACTGTGGGTTTTAGCGATCTGAAATTAGCTCCACTCGGCCTGTCGGGTCCAAATGTTTGGGTAGTAACTATACCGTCATCTACTTGTTCCCAATTGTAGGTCAGTACATCTCCGACATCCGCATCGGTCGCGTTCCCACTAAGTACGAAAGCAGTAGATTTCGGGATCACAAAATTCCCTGTGGACGTAATCACCGGCGGCGTGTTCGTCAGAGCAGTAGTTACTGCACAACTCGTTGTTTCCAAGTATTGAGCAATCTGTAAGATACTATAATAATGAAAATAATCATCGCCATTAGGGGCTACATTATTGCCGGGAACAATGCCTGCATAACCCATAATGGTAGTTCCACTGGCAGGTTCTGCCTGCACAAGAGTTCCCTCAGATTCAAAAGACCAGGTATGATTGGCCCCAAATTGGTGGCCTAATTCATGGGCGACAAAGTCCAGATCAAATTGATCTCCTTGTGGATTCAGAGCCGAAGAAAAGGCGCTTCCTTTTTGATTGGCCTTACAAACAGAACCAATAAAACCTGCATTACCATTATCATTATCTTCATGAAATAGGTGTCCAACATCGTAATTTAGTACCCCAATAGTGCTTGTAAGGGTGTTCTGAACCTGGGTGTTTAAATTCCCGTTATAAGGATCCGTGGCAGGATCTGTAAAAATAACCTCATCATTATTGGCTATAAGCTCAAGCCTTACCGCCAAATCCGTTTCGAACACCATATTCACCCTGGTTAGGGTAGCGTTAATGGCAGCCAGCGCATCCGGCACCGTTCCGCCGTGAAACTGGGTGTATTCCCCGGTTGCAGAGACTGCAATTCTATAGGTTCTGAGCAACTGATCATCTGCCAATTTAGCCGTAGACGCCATTTTGCTACTTTCAATTTCTGCTTTGGTAGAACATATAAAATTACTATCAACATTTAGCTCACCATCTCTATTATAAAGTATGTAAGTCTTATCATCCTTAGCCCCTTTTTGAAGAAAAGAAGTCCTTTTTTTATCGGCATGAACGATCATGGCCTCTATTCCCTTGTGAGAGAGGCTAAATCGTATTTTGTCCTGAGGATTTTCTAAGCTGTAACCACTGTACGACTTAATGCCCGGGTATTTGGCCGAAAGTTCGGGCGCAAAAACAGCCTTTTCTACAACCTTGTAAGAGACAAGTGTTCCTTGCTCATTGGGGAACTGTATTATTTTTTCTGTCCCTTTTTGCCCAGATGCTTCGGCTAATTTGTTCTGAATTATTCCAGGGGTTAACTTAAAAACCTGAGCGTGTTTTACGTTCAGGCGTTCCATAGTAGGCTTTACTGTAGATGAAATTGTTCCTTCTTTTTGCCAATAACCAGTCTGAGCGGAGCCGTAAAAGGAAAGAAATCCTATGGTAATTGCTAAAACAAGACGTAATTTTGGGTTCATTGAGGGGAATTTAAAACTTTAAATGTAAGTCTTTTTATTATCTTATCTCTGTGGTAACGGTCCAAAGCATTTCCAAATACGATAAAAAGCATGCAACTGCCATAACTATTGGCACCTTTGACGGTGTTCATATCGGACATCGGAAAATACTAGAACGTCTCATAAATAGTGCCAAAAAAGCCGATCTACAGTCCACCGTGCTTACTTTTTTCCCGCATCCCCGTATGGTACTTCAAAAAGATGCAGACATTAAATTGTTGAATACCCTGGAAGAAAAGACTCAAATACTAGAACGCATTGGGCTAGACAACCTCATAATTCACCCGTTTACAAAAGAATTTTCTCGCTTGTCTGCAACAGACTTTGTTAGAGACATTTTGGTTAATGATCTAAAGGCTAAAAAAGTTATTATCGGTTATGATCATAGGTTTGGAAGAAACAGAACCGCCAATATTAAGGATCTTATATCCTTTGGTTCTCTCTTAGATTTTGAGGTGGAAGAGATCCCTGCACAGGAAATAGATGATGTCTCTATCAGCTCTACAAAGATCAGAAACGCCTTGCTAGAGGGAAATATGACAATTGCCAATACCTATCTTGGCTACGAATATCTCCTGAGCGGTAGTGTTAAAAAAGGAAAAGGGCTTGGCAGAGAACTGAGCTTTCCTACAGCCAATCTGCATATTGAAGAATCCTATAAACTCATTCCAAAAAATGGGGTCTATGTAATTAAATGCAATTTAAGAGGGAAACTCATCTATGGAATGATGAATATTGGTTACAACCCCACGGTCAATGGTCAAGGCAAAGGACTTTCAGACCAAAAAAGTGTTGAAATACACTTTCTGGATTTTGAGGGCGATCTCTACGGCGAAAAGATTCAGGTACAAATTCTTGAACGCATACGCGATGAACATAAGTTCAATTCGGTGGCCGACTTAAAGAAACAACTTCAGAAAGACAGGGAAACTTCCCTTGCCATAATTGCGAGGTAAATGCTTGACAAATTCCTCTTTAAAAAGATAGATAATAGTGCATTAATCCTCTTTCGGATCTTTTTTGGAATATTGATAAGCCTGGAATGCTATGGTGCCATAGTAACCGGATGGGTCCGCAGAACTCTAGTTGATCCTAAATTTACCTTCTCTTTTATTCATTTTGAATGGTTGCAACCTCTGCCGGGTAATGGTATGTATTGGTACTTCATTATCATGGGGACCCTGGGCTTGCTGATAGCCCTGGGCTACAAATACCGCTTTGCCATTATAACCTTCACCCTGATGTGGACAGGGGTGTATCTGATGCAGAAAACAGCTTACAACAACCACTACTATCTGCTTATACTGATCTCGTTGTTTATGTGCTTCTTTCCGGCCAATAGGGCCTACTCCATAGACAGCAAATTAAACCCCACAATAAAGACGAACGCTATGCCCGGATATGTAAAATGGGCCTTTGTTCTACAACTTTTTCTGGTATATACTTATGCCTCTGTAGCCAAGTTATATGGGGACTGGCTCGACTTCAGTTTCATTGAGATCTTGATGCAAAGCAAGGCAGATTACTTCTTAATTGGAGAGCTACTGCAGCAGCCCTGGTTTCAGAAATTTATTGGTATTTCAGGAATCCTATTCGACCTTTTGGTGATTCCGGTCCTACTCTGGAAACCTACCAGAAACCTGGCGTTTGTTTCCTCCATTTTTTTCCATTTGTTTAATTCTGTCGTGTTCCAAATTGGTATATTTCCCTATCTGTCCCTGGCGTTTATTGTTTTCTTTTATGAGCCAAAAACCCTAAGAAGCATATTTTTTAAGAAAGAAAAGCAGGGGTATGGCAACAATGAAATAATCATCCCTTCTTACAAAATACCTTTGCTCATCTTAGGCGGAATCTATTTTTTCATTCAGCTTGTTCTGCCGTTAAGACATCACCTGATAAAGGAAGATGTCCTCTGGACAGAGGAAGGACATAGAATGAGCTGGCGCATGATGTTACGAAGCAGAGGAGGAACCATTCAGTTTAATGTAGTCAACAAGCAAACGAATAAGACCGCCAGGGTGGATTTGAACGAATACCTATCCAAAGCGCAAAAAAGAAAAATTGGCGCCTACCCGGATTTTATCTGGCAGTTTGCTCAGCGACTCAAGAAGGAATATGCCGAGAAAGGAGAGGATGTTTCGGTCTTTGCCAAATCAAGGGTACGTATTAATCGGCGGTCATTAAAACCTTTTATAGATCCTAAAGTAGATCTTGCAAACGAGCCCTGGAACCACTTCGCCCATCATGAATGGATCTTGCCGGAGAAGGATTAATAGTTCAGAATTTTCTGGTCCTTTGGCATAGTTGAAGAGGCATTCCCCATGGATCTCTAAGCATTACAAGCTTACTTCCGTCCTCCTTATTCACCTCTTCTTCAAACGAAGCCCCAGCATTTAGCAGTCTTTCTTTGTCTTTTTCAGCATCTTCAGATACAAAAGCCAGGTGAAACGTTAGGGGGTGTTGCCTTTTAAAATCGGTCATTAATTCATCTGATCTGTGATACAGTTCCAATATTACCCGGCCTGAGCTGTCTGCTAAAAAGGTCATATAGGGAGAGGAGGTTTGCCTGCTCATCACTTCCAATTCAATATGATCTACATACCAGTTTATTCGATCCCCGATTCTGTCTACGTTCAGGGCAAAATGTTCAAAAACCATCCGTTTATCGCTATTTGATTACATAGAACACAAATATACCCCTAAAATCAGCCAATTAATTTAAATTTGCACGAGTAAAATCTAAGTGAATGTTGCAATTACAGGCCATACGGGAAAATAAAAGCCAAATT
>JBFOMC010000336.1:0-9805 GCA_040830565.1 Flavobacteriaceae bacterium | reverse complement strand
TTTATTTTCCATACCATTCGAAAGTAAAAATCAGGATTACCTCACTGCATTCGGTGATCCTGAGTTAGGGTACGTTGCTCAACCAAAGCCAATCAAGCTACGCTTGATGGTTTTTTATTTTCCATACCATTCGAAAGTAAACTTTCGATGCTGGAAAATAAAAAAGCCAAACATTTTCATGTTTGGCTTTTGTTGGTCGGGGTGGCAGGCCTTTTACTAATAGCCTAACGCACTCTTTTACAATATTTTACCTTGCTAATTTAAAGCGATACACCGTATTGCAATTATTGTATCAAATAAACACAAATGATGTAATTCTTTATCTAATAAAATTAGGAAATTAAACCGTGAAATCAAATCTCATGAAGTTTCCTCATCTGAATCCATACAGTCTCAAATAAAGTTCCATAATAGCAAACCCTTTATTTTGCTCTCATACCGTCCCGCATAGTGCAGCACAATAGCTGCCCCCAAATTATGAAGTGCAAATATGATATTATCAAGTTTGAGAATATTGATGAATTCTTCAATGTACTTGGCGTGCGTAAACACTTTATAATCAATTTGTGGCCTATCAGATTTACCAAAACCGATAAGATCCGGAGCTATTACCCTTCCCTCCTTTGCAAGCTCAGAGATAATATTTCTCCAGAGATAATTAGAGCTTGGATTCCCATGGAGTAATATAAAAGTGGTTCGATCACTCCCTTCTCGAACATTTTCATCGATGTAGTGCATCTTGGAACCATAGACTTTTACGTATCTGGACTCAAATGGAAAGTCAGATTTTATATGTTCTTTCATGACACTTGAATTTTTACCAATTACTATGTATTCAATGAACCGTCAACAATTGGTATAGGGTGCTTCTTCAAGCGATGCCTCAACACCTGCCCAAATACTTTTCCAAATGACAAGGTGTTTAAACTTCTTGAGAAGAAATGCTTCCCGCCTAGGAACAAAAATTTGTTCACCGGACCTGGCACAGAAAGTCTTCCCTTTCCAAGTCGGTTTAAGGCATTATGGGCCACATAAGCCGGTGAAAGAGGTTTCATCGGGGTTCCGCTAAAGTCATAGGCCGAAGCCAGATTGGTATCGGTAAAACCAGGTGCAACTACCAATACATCCACATTTTGTTTTTTGAACTCAGCGGCAATACCCTCAAAGAATATAAGGTCATAGGCTTTGGTTCCGGCATAATTAGCGATATAGGGGACTCCCTGAAAAGCAACAATGGAAGACATTGCGATGATACCCCCTTTTTGGCGTTGCACCATTTTCTCTCCGAAATGATGCGTCAATGCCAAGGGCGCCTTGATATTGAGGTCAATGGCGGATATATGGTTTTCAACAGGGATGTTCAAGAAATGATCTGAATCCTCCTTTCCTGCGTTGTTAACCAAAAGTCCTATCTCCAGTTTTTCCGTTTGTTCTTTGACAATTTGAATGCCTTTGTTGGTGGTCAGGTCTGCTAGCAACACCTTGGTCCCTACACTATATTCGGACTTAATTTCGTAAGCTAGGGTTTCGAGTTTTTTTGAGTTTCTTGCGACCAAAACTACACTTAGCCCGGCCGATGCCAGTTTTCTGGCATATTCTCTCCCAATTCCAGATGATGCCCCGGTAATCAAAGCCCAAGGACCATATTGTTGTTTTAGATTTCTCATGATTTACTTTTTTATATGATTTAAGATTAATTGTTGTTTTCTTTTAGGGGAATAGGATGATGCTCCTTACCCATAATCTCCGTATAGGTCACAAACTTGAAGGGATCAAAGAATTGAACTGAGCTTCGTAGCCGGTCAGCGGCTTCTTCCTTAAGCTTTTTGATTTTATGACTATTGCTATATCTTTCCTCTGCGGCTGTAGCCATTTGCAAGGCAAGTTCATTGTCACCGTTGTCGATCATTTTTCGGAGCATTTTCGCCACTTGATTTCCTGACAAGTTCAGATACAGCTCTAAAAGGCGACCACGCTCAACCGATGTGATCACATCCAAGCCTTCAGGATCTTTACCGCTTTTTTCCTCTTGCCAGATACCTACGGTATGATCGGCAAGTCGTGCTATAATATGATCTCTTGGTGATAGGAAGCTGATGAATATTTCAGGGTCGTTTTGCAATCCTGGTGGAATCAGATTCAGACGTATAATATCCTTTGCGGAAAACCCATTCCGTAAATGCTTTTTCGTTTCGGTCACCAACCACTGGTAGGCGTTGCGATATGCACGAAGTTGCTTTTGATTCTTATATAGTACGGTTATCCCAATATGTCCGTGCAGTATGTGCTTTGGATATAAGTCCAATGCAATGTCCATCACATCCAGGGCCTCCTCAATAAAGCCTTCTTCGACCCAAGGCTCTCCATAGAAGGGCATTAGGGCATCTCCCATGAAGACCAACTCCAGTTCGGGGAAATGTACTAGAAGAGCATCTTCGGTTTCTCCACCTGTCACTGGGATAAGTTCGATTTTTGATTGACCAATGTTGATTGTGGTTCTGCCACGTATGACACTATCTGGCCTGTAATTGCTTACCCAATCTTCTTTGAAGTGAACACCTCGAAACTGGTGGTAGCTATGATTTTTGAGTACACGATCCACGGTACCGTGGAAATTCTCCCGCCCATATAGTGTTACCTCATGATTCAAGGACTTTAGATAGGTGTATCCTCCTATATGATCCCAATGCGCATGGGTTATGAGCGCGTTTCGTAGTGGGGGCAGGTTTGGATATTTCTTCAACAGAAATTCGTATCCAGCCTTAAAGCTAAAGGGTTGGGTCCCTGCATCTATGGAAATTAGTTCTTTACCGTTGTCGGAGACTACAAAATAGAGATCAGAGAATCCAAAACCACGCAAGGCAAATACTTTACCCGTAATTATTACTTCAATCGAGGGAGTGGGAGCAAATAGCAATCCCATTTCTTTCGTAGTTGAAAACCATCCGAAGAAGAGCATTTTGGGCTCATAATCGGAATACCCGCTTCGGGAAAGAAAAAGATCAGCCAGTTCTCGATTTCCTTCCTCCAGGTGCAATTTGGCCAAGTAATGGTAAACCTCCCGGTAAAACCCCGGTGTAGGTTCAAGTTCCGGATGCTTCACCAACCACTCCAAATGGTCGATAGCCATTTCCTTTTTGCCAAAGAAGTTGGGAACCTGCGCATAAATGATTCCCGACGCCCAATGTACAAGAGGGTTGTTGGGAGAAAGTTTCTTTGCCTCTTCAAGAATCCTGAAAGTCTCATTTAACCATCCTATTCTGGAAAAAACACCAATGTTCTCGGCATGACTAGCTTTTAATAACGCATAGGCCGACAGATAGTTTGCCCTGGTCTCATCTGTCATTTGGAGTTCAAAACGCGCAAGTAAGCCATCAAAATAGGGTATTCCATAGTTCTGTTGATTAGATGCTATATAAGCATTGGCAAGAAGAAATACAGGGTTTGGATCTTCAATAGCCCCATAGGACAGTATCACTTCATAATAAGCAATATCAGCGTGAAAACTACGATCGTTCACATGTTGTTTAAAAGTTCCAAAATCCTTGGAGGGTCTTAGTACTTTAGATAAACCGGCTTGAGCTGTAACCTCCTCAATAGATGCTCTTTGCAGATAGGAATTGGGCAATTGCTTTATTTCATGTTTGCAAGCAACCAGTAAGCTTATAAGCAACCCTAACAGGTATAATAATGATTTTGTTTTCATAATAATGGCTTTTAAGTTGTATATACAACTTATAAATTAAAATAATATTAACTACTTAAAGGAATCACTTTAGAAACTTTTTGCATTAGGAAGTCCTCTGATACGGCCAGTAATTTTTCTGGTCTGTCCATATGTACAAAATGTCCCGCGTCTTCGATAATCTCTAGGCTAGAATTCGGCAATTTTTCATGCAACAATTCTCCGAGCCTGACATTGATGAACCGGTCATGTCTTCCCCATACTACCAATATGGGCTGTTCTATTTCATGAATTTTGCTTTCCAGATAAGCCTGTCCCGGCGCATTGTTTTGGAAATAGGCCAAAAAGGCATTCTGCGTTGTTTTGTTGTAACCGTCTTTTAAAAATTCCTCTAAAACTTCCCTTGGAATATAACTGCCCTTATAAAATCCTTTGTTATAGGCAATACGGGCGGAAATTTTAGGGAACCATTTGATCAAGGCCTTTGCCCGTATGGAATTTTTACGAGCAAAGCTCCTTACCTCCCATGAGGAATACACACTGGTAGGGAATGGAATACCATCCATGACCACAATGCGCTCTATGCGATTTGGATTTTCCAAACCCATAATAAGGGCAGGAGAAAGTCCTATGTCGGTGGCCATGATATGTGCGCGCTTGATTTCAAGGGTATTGAGAAAATCCATGCCTACTGAAGCGAAAGATCTAGGGTTGTGATCCTTCATATTGACAAAAGCTTCACTACCTCCAAACCCGGGCCAGTCAATGGCCAATACATGATAGTTTTTGGCCAACTCTGGGGCAATATCATACCATGTCTGTAAGTTTTCTGGTACGCCGTGCAAGAGTAGAATAGTTGGGGAATTGGCATTACCCAATTCTGCATAACGGATGTTTAACCCGGTTTCATTGATGCGCACTGTTTTAGTGCCAAGTAACTTCGAATGTTGTTGATTTGTTTTCATTCTGATTTATATTAAATGTTTTTAGATGTGTGTTTTTTAAAAAGCCAGGGGCTCAAAATTTTTACCAGTATCGGCATTACTAGGAATACCATGGTCGTGGCAATCATCAAAACGACGATTAACAAGGTCACCCTTCGGTCTATGAGATGGACAGGTAAAATTTGTTTGACCAACCATTCGTACGTCAACAGCAGGGGATAGACCCCCAGAGCGGTTACCAGAGCTTGCTTCCAGGGGGTCATTTTGACTGTACCCGGATTGACGGCTTTATTCTCAAGCCCGTTCTTCTGATCCCTTTTGGTTATTGCTTTTGATCGCTTCATGACGTATGCATCAAAAGTTTGTAAGTTTCAAAATGGCCCTTGGCGACATAGCGTCTGCGAGCATTCCAGTAATGTCCTTTTTTCATGGGAAAAGAACCGAGCATTACAGTTCCTGCTTCCCTTCTTTGTGCATTTGTTGTTTTCATTTTAATTGATTTTAGGTTTAATAATATGTTGTATATACAACTTTAAGATTAAAATTTTTATATCAATTTACTTTCCAAGCTCTGAAGATGGTTCATTCCTTCGTCTTGTAACTGTTCGACAAGAATATCCATCGCCTTCTCCCACTGGGGGATGAGTTTTTGTACCAAATCCATCCCCACCGCAGTTAGCTCAACCTCTGGTCTGTATTCCGTTGTTCGGCTTAACAGATTTTGCTTTTCCAAAAGTTTGATGTTTCGACTTATAGTTGACCTTTCAAGACAAAGGAATTCTCCAACTTTTCCCTGCTCCACCTTTCCAAGTTCATGCAGGGTGAATAAAATAGTCATCTGGTTTTCAGTAATCCTATAAGCTCCTAAAAACTTTCTTATATGTCCATCTGCTACTCGTGATAACCTCCTCAGTCTCGATCCGATACAATGTTCTAATTGATACTTCATGCGACAAAGGTAAAAATATAAGTTGTATATACAACATAATTAACATTTAATTAAGCTTTGCGCATTATACCCTTTCTTCGGACACTTCTGCTATTTTGATTACCCGATACTTCCCTGGAGTAAACCTAAAGGTTTTCAATTATTTTAGCATCCTGTAGTTTGGTGTGAAAATTCATAATTTTAGGTTATACGAATGTAAATCATTTGAGAATGAAGATTAAAAAGTATTGGTTAGCTTTTTTAAGTATTCTGGGAGTGTTTATTTCCGAGAGTTCTATTGGTCAGAATAAGAATGTAAAAGCGCAGGTGAGCAGCCTTAGTAAAATGGTCGATTCTATTGTTGCCCATACCATGGTGCAGGCCGAAATACCGGGATTATCAATTGGGATTGTTCAATATGATTCTATCCTTTTAGCAAGGGGATATGGAGTGAAAAATATTTCTAAAGGCAATCCCGTTACGAAACATTCCGTCTTTCATACCGCCTCGATTAGCAAACTGTTTACTGCTATGGCCATCATACAGCTGGTTGAGGAGAAAAAAATGGATTTGGGTCGACCTCTAATCGAAATTTTACCTAAACTGCGTTGCGCACATTCAGATTGTAAAAAGATTACCGTTCAAAGTCTTTTAAACCATACTTCAGGATTACCTGATATAAATAATTATAATTGGAAGAACTATAATCGATCCAAAGAGAGCCTATCAAATTATATTAGTAGATTAGAACTAAAACTACAACACCCGCCATTTTCAAGATACCTATATAGCAATTTGGGATATGACATATTGGGAGCTGTCATCGAAAAGAGCGTTGATCGGAGCTTTGAAGAGTATATCAAACAAACCATTCTCCAGCCTGCCGAAATGAACCATAGCGATTTTAGATATTTCAATATTACAGATTCGCTACGTACGACGCCTCACACAAAGAACAGGCTTACAGGAAAAGTAAAAATTAGAAAGACATATCCGTATACAAGGGAACATGCCCCAAGCAGTACTTTAAATGCTTCTACCTATGACCTTTGTAAATGGATGATAGGTTTTCTAAAAAGACTGGAAGAAGAAGATGGATACGACAAAATGTTACAATCCTCCTTCCCTGGTAATCCTTACATAGGACTGGGGTTTCAGCTGGGTGAGCTCAAAGGGCGTAAAAAAGTAGGGCATTATGGCGGGGATAAAGGCTTTCGTAGTTATCTTTTTTTGATTCCCGAAGAGAAATTGGGTTTGGTGTTACTGGCTAATTGCGATTATAATGAGGATTTTAGGCAGGATATTCTTCACACCATTGCTAAGGTTTTGATTGAGTGATAAACGCCAAAACAGTCTTTTCTCAATTGAATCCAGTTGTTTATCTGTAATTCAATCAATATTCCTATGCGCAATTTCTCCCTACTTAACGAGGTGCTCATGCTTACTTTTTTAAGCGTTTTTAATAGTTGGTTTTAAGAAACTGAACTACGGCTTTTCATGCGATATCCTGTTGTAGAAAGTTACTTTTTTTTCATAGCTACTTCAATGGATTTTTTAACCCAATTCTTTAGTTTATCTCTGTCCTCAATAATTACTATGGGCGTTTCATAAAAACTAAGTTTTCTGGAATTGTCCTTACCATAGGTATATTGTTTCATTCCATGCTTTTCAAAGTCAACTATGTTGTTTTCGTCTACTTTGAGCCAAACTTTGTCATGCTTTATTTTGGCAAATGCCGAACCTTGACTTAAAAGAGCCAATCCGCCAAACATACGTTTCGTCTCAAACTCGCCTATACCTTGAAGTTGATCAAGAATAAAGTTTTGAAAATCTTCATTGAGTACCATAAGTAATACATTAATTGAGTTCAGTACAGAGAACGATTTTTAAATCACTAAAAACACGTTCTCTTAATTCAGATAAACTTTTGTACTCATCACCTTCTAACATTTTCTTTATTGTTTCTGCATTTTCAAATGAAACTATGGCAATCATCTCGGGAACTCGCGAACCTTTAATTTTCTCAATAGTTTTATATCGCCCAAGAGGATTACCACCGTTGTCTTTAAAAACCTTCATCATTTGCGAAAGGTAGCCCTGGAGTTCTTGTTTGTGCTCTTGATTGACCACAGCATTAATGACTAAGACAGTTCTTGTCATTACATCTTCCTGGGCAACGACTTTATTCGAAAGCAAAACTGAAACAGAGATCAGTAAAATGGATATCAGTATTGACTTTTTCATAGGCTTGCTTTTACATGTTTTGACTGATAATCATATTCAGTTTGGTAAAAACCCGGGTTCTCTGCTCTGACAAAGCTCTAAATGCTTGTCCATTTACCATATCTTCAATGGTCTTGGGGCTATCAAATTCAATTACAGCCATCATTTCAGGTGATTCACCTCCAACCAAAGGGTTAATCGTTTTGTATCTACCAACCGGCTTTCCACCATTTTGCCCGAAAATTTGCATTACACTACCTAAATATTCAGGTACTTCAGCAATATTTTGTTTATTGACGATTGCAGTTATTACTAAAAATGTTTTGCTCCCTTCCATATCTTAAAATTTCTAATTTGTGAATAACACAAAGTTAGACTGGATAGAAAGGAAAGGCTTCTCTGAAAGGTTCAGTTATTTATCTGAGAGGGTCAATTTGTAATGAGATGGAGGCATGGAGTATTTCTCTTTGAATTTTCTGGAAAAATGAGCTGTGGTTTTGAAACCTGAAAGTAAAGCAATATCATCTATCGATTGCTCGGAAGTAGCCAAAAGCTTTTTTGAGTTTTCAAGACGTTTATCAAAAATATATTCATTTGGCGTGGTACTGTAAATCTTCTTGAAATGTCTTTTAAAGCTTGAAAGACTCATATTACAGAGCTGTGAAAGCTCTTCAATAGAAATCTCACTAAATACATGAGTTTCTATTACCTCCTTGAAACTGGACGTTCTTTTATTCACAAAATGCTCTAAGAGAAGTGCTACTTCCTCCGCTTTTTTGCTGCTTAATAGAAGCAACAATATTTCTTTAATTTTTATTTCAAGGATCTCTTCAGTTATTATGTGCTGATTATAGAAATATTGCAGGACTCCATCGACATAATTCTTGGATATCACACATGGTTTGCCCGTGAACATATCCTTACTAAACTCATTTTCCGATGAAGTACTGATGTCTGGAAAATTGTTTCCGAAAGCCTTTGCAACCAAGTCTCTGTTGATATGAATGATAAGTACTTGATAGTGTTGATTCTTTTTATTAGGGTAAGCTTTCAAAATAAGAGATTTTCCAACCGCTATTCCTAAATCACCTTCCGGAACCTCAATTATTTCATTCGGAGAAATGGCGACATGATGTCCGTGATTGACATAAATAAAATACGCGTCATCATTCAATTGAAAATTGAAAGTAGTCTCGGTATTGCAAATGATTGTTTCAAATACAACTTTCTCACTAACCTCTATTTTCTTGTGGTCTAAAACCATCCGGTTCTTTTAATGTCTTGTCCTGAAATATGGCTACAACAATTGAATATGATCATTAACTAATATAGCGATATAATGTTAATGATCATATCCAACTTATATGAATTATTGACCACGATTTTTAAGTCCAGCAAAACGGCCATTTAAAGGAACTAGCTTGATTTACCATCCTTCATATTTCAAGAAAGTCCTATTCTCGGTCTTTTTTAGTAGTCTCATTAATAGACTTTTTTCGGGTCAGGTTTCTTTACGATATCATAGCCCGTTATATAAAGGCGAGCGAAACTAAGTTTCGCGCTGCAAGCCCAAATCTTACACAAACTAATACTACTGAGCGAGGTAATTCACAGTTTTTACTCTAAAAATGCGCAGTTTTATTGGCCTCAGAGCATTATTACTCTAAAAACGTATCCCTTTATCGTACGGTATGTTTTAATAAGTAATTGATTTTCAACAGTATGATTATAAGTAACATCGCGAAGCGTGTTGCCCTCTTGCTCTTCCTTTTTTCTTTTGCGAAGCAAAATATTAGAACTATAACTAGTACTAGATAGTAATTTGGAGTGCGCCCTATTTCGATTTTCCTTGACGCTTATCTTTCCGAACACTGTAAAATCGAAACAGGTTCCTGCGCAAGGTTAGTTATGGTAAGATTTGGGGGCTATGTTTCTAATGTTCTTCTTAGCTTCCATATGGGCTAGCAAATTCTGTATGTCCTCTCCTACCTTCTTCTGCAATACTCTGGCATAAATTTGAGTAGT
>JBFOMC010000335.1:0-13386 GCA_040830565.1 Flavobacteriaceae bacterium | reverse complement strand
CCCGGAAGTGGAAAGAAAGATGCTTTCTCTTTTGGGACAGGAGTAATTTGATCAATTCTTGGTTTTTGACCTCCTCATTTCAGCACGTCTCATGGGCATACTATCTATACGGTCAAATATGACGTTGGGATCTGTATCAAACGGATAGGTAGCTTTTAATCCTCCGTCTTTGCCTATAAGCAGTATGCCATGATGATTTTTTTCAGGGAGTTGTGAGGGGTCTATGGAAAGTAGCTCTCCTTTCTGGTTGGTTATTACCGATCCATTGTTGATAAGTACAATCAGATCTCTCTCTTGCATTGCCTTCTCCTCAGTATTAAAAAGTTCTAGTTGTTCTGCTATTGCGTGCTCATCTCCGGTTTGATCCGTAAGAATTAGAATTCGGTGCTTCCATTTATATTGCTGTAATTTCTGTGCTGCGGTTGCTGCAACTATGGAGAAGCATACAAAAAACAGATAAGCGTTTCTTTTCATACTATGAGTTATTTAAAACGGCATATAAAAAAACCATCTGCACGGGCAGATGGTTTTTCAAAATACCATATGGCATTCATGTCGTTATATTTTCGAAAACATTTTGTGCATTTTCTCCTGCTCTTCCTCAGCCAAGGCAGGATCTACCAGAATGCGCCCGCTGTGTTCATCTGTAATGATTTTCTTTCTGGAAGCAATTTCAACTTGTACCTGTGGAGGGATTGTAAAGAATGAACCTCCGGAAGCTCCCCTTTCTATGGGCACTACCGCCAATCCATTTTTTACGTTATTTCTGATACGTTTGTATGCCTGTATAAGGCGATCTTCAATTTGTTTCTCAAATTTTTCAGATTTCGCCAGCAATTCTTTTTCCTCCTTTTCCGTTTCCGCTAAAATGGCATCTAATTCACTTTTTTTGTGCTTTAGGTGCGATTCACGCTCTGAGAGGCGCTCCTTGGTTTCGGCAATAACCTCTTTCTTCTGCTCTATTTGTGCTTTAAACTCCTTTATGTTCTTCTCTGCCAATTGTATTTCTAATTCTTGAAACTCAACTTCTTTGGCTAAAGAATTAAACTCACGGCTATTGCGCACATTCTTTTGTTGTTCAGCGTATTTCTTTATAAGAGCCTTTGCCTCTTCAATCAAATTCTTCTTTGCAGTAATCTCGTAGTTAATGGTCTCAACATCCGTCTTAAGTTTATCCATTCTTGTCTTAAGACCAAGCACCTCATCTTCCAGGTCCTGAACCTCTAAAGGAAGCTCACCTCGAACGTTTCTAATTTCATCTACACGAGAGTCTATTAGTTGCAGGTCATATAGTGCTCTTAGTTTTTCCTCTACCGTTACTTCTTTCTTTGTTGCCATATTTAAAAATACTTGATAGGATTTGTTTTACTCTCGGATAAAGAGATTGCAAAATTAGGAATTTTTTTCGTAAGATAATCGACTAAAAGATTTTTTGTAAACTGCTCAGTTTCATAGTGTCCGATATCTGCTATTAGCATTTTACCTTCGGCCTGATAAAACTGATGATATTTGATGTCTGACGTAACCAGGACATCTGCTCCCGCCTTTAAAGCCGAACCTATTGCGAAAGCACCACTACCTCCCAAAACGGCTACTTTTTGAATTGGTTTGGCCCTAAGAGCAGTATGTCTAATGCTCTTGGTATGCATTCTTTCCTTTAGATGGCCTAAAAAGTCGGTTTCGCTCATAGGCTTTTGAAGCCTTCCAACCATTCCCATGCCAATATTTTGGTGGATATTTAGTAAATCATAGACTTCATAAGCGACTTCCTCATAGGGATGATTTTTAAAAAGTGCATTTAAAACCGCAGTTTCCCTAAAAACCTCAAAAGTAACATTGATCTGAACTTCTTTCTCGTAATGAGTTTCTCCGGATTTTCCCAGAGTAGGATTCGCTTTTTCTCCGGGTTTAAAACTTCCTTTTCCTATCAGGTTAAAACTACAATGGCTATAGTTCCCAATGGTCCCGGCTCCTGCCTCGAAAAGGGCGTTTCTAAGACTTTCCGCTTCCTTTTCAGGAACATAGGTGATCAGTTTCTTGATAGTTCCTTTTTTTGGAATTAAGATCCTTGGTTCCAATACGCCCAGTACCTCACATATTTTGGCATTTACTCCTTCGGATACATTATCCAAAGCGGTATGCATGCTATAGATAGCAATGTTATTTCGCACTGCTTTTAGGACCACACGCTCCACATAGGAGGCACCAGTAAGTTTTTTTAGTCCGGAGAAAATTATGGGATGGAAACTGACGATGAGATTGCATTTTTTGGCTATGGCCTCATCAACTACATTTTCTAAGGTGTCTAAGGTCACTAATATTCCGGAGACTTCTACTGCTTTATCACCTATAAGAAGTCCGACATTGTCGAATTCTTCAGCATAGGCCAATGGAGCCAGTTCTTCCAGGATGTCAGTTACTTCTTTTACAATCATTTAAGGGGTTTTAAGGCTACCAAAGATAAAATATTATATTTTCGCTGCTAATGCAATCTCTTAGAAAAATAATGTTCCCATTTTCGCTGATCTATGCGATGGTGGTGTATATCAGGAATTTTATGTATGATCATGGATTGCTAAGCACGAGACGCTTTAAAACACCTACTATTTGTATTGGAAATCTCAGTGTGGGAGGTACTGGGAAGACCCCCATGACAGAGTTATTGATAAGGAACTTACAAGCCAAAAAACGGATAGCCGTGTTAAGTAGGGGATATGGTAGAAAGCGCAAAGGTCTGGTGATGCTTTCAGAAGATAGCACTGCATATGAGGTAGGGGATGAACCCTTGCAGCTCTTCTCAAAATTTAAAGACATTTCGGTCGTGGTGGAAGCAGACAGGCAAAAAGGGATAACCTATATTGAAAAGGAACTAAAACCAGATCTAATTCTTTTAGACGATGCTTTTCAACATAGAAGGGTTACTCCTAGTTTTTCTATTTTACTAACTGCATTCGATAGTCTTTACACGGACGACTGGTACCTCCCCACGGGAGATCTTAGAGATAGCAAGAACCAGGCAAAAAGGGCCGACATAATAATTGTAACTAAATGCCCTTCCGACCTCAGTGATACGACTCAGGCCGAAATCAGAAATAAATTGGATCCCTTACCGGGGCAGGAGGTATTGTTTTGCTATTTTGCTTATGAGCAGCAACTCAAAGGGTTTCATAGTAAAATGTCCTTAAAGGATCTAAAAGAGCATGAACTTACGCTTGTTACCGGAGTGGCGAATCCTGAGCCACTGGTAAGGTACTTGGAAGAAGGCGGATTGCATTTTGAACATTTGATTTTTGGAGATCACCATTATTTCACCGAGAAAGAACTACAACTTTTTAATTCGAGGGAATATGTTATTACCACCGAAAAGGACTTTATACGATCTCGGGATAAGATTGATAAGCTCAGTTACATTGAAGTGAGACATGTTTTTTTGAACAATGGGTTAGAGGTGCTATCTGCAGCTCTGGAAAAAGTATTAGGAAGCTGATTTATTCACCTTCTTGTCCAAAATATTTTCCCCGATTTTTTGATAGAATACCTCGGGCTTGAAAGGTTTTGTGACTACATCATTGCAACCCGCAGCGTAGAAATTCTCAAGACTGTCATCTAAAGAGATAGCGGTAAGCGCAATTATTGGAGTTTCCTGGTCAAACTCTCTGATTTGCTCCGTGGCCTCCACACCACTAATACCAGGCATATGAATATCCATTAGAATACCGTCATAATCGTTTTCTTTGGCTAGGGCAACGGCATCCGTACCATTGCTGGCAATATCACAACTGATCTCTTTTTTTCCAAGCATTTTTTTGGTGATCACCTGGTTGATCTTATTGTCCTCAACCACCAAAACATGAAGACCTTTTAAATCGTAGTCTTTTAAAGTGATCTCAAAAGGTATGTCATCAACAATACTGTCTTTGCTCTTTAAATTGAGTTCAAAGAAGAAGGAACTTCCCTTACCAAACTCACTATGAAGTTGTATTTTACTGTCAAAGAGACCGAGTAAACTCTTCACAATGGTAAGTCCTAATCCGGTACCTCCGTATTCCCGGTTTATTTGGATTGAACCCTGTTCAAAGCTTTCAAAAATATGCTCTTGCTGCTCCTTAGAGATACCAATTCCATCGTCTTTTACCTCAAAGTAGAGCGTTACATCCTCTTCCTCCTTCTTCATAAGTTTGGCAATCACCATTACCTCGCCCTCCTTGGTGAACTTCAGAGCATTTCCTACCAAATTCATGAAAATTTGTGATAGTTTCAGAGGATCACTCATTAAATGACTAGGAATATTTTCATCGTATTCCAGGGTAAGTTTTGTTCTATTCTCCTTGGCACTTTGTTGCAAAGAGTTGATGACGTCGGTCAAGACCTTTTTTAGATTGAATTCAATATTCAAGGGTTCCAGCTTGTCGGCATCTATTTTATTGATCTGAAGGATGTCATTGATAAAATTCAGCAAATAATCCCCGGAAAATTTAAGCGATTTTAAATGCTCTTTTTGATTTTCGCTAGGGTTCTCTTCTAAAAGCAAATGCGTAAGGCCGGTAACGGCGTAGAGTGGTGTTCGGAGTTCATGACTTACGGTAGATAAGAAATTGGTCTTTGCCTCCATAGCCTGCACGGCAGCATCTCGAGCCGCCTGTAGTTCTCTATTTTTTGTTTGTAGCAGATCATTGGTCTTTAACTTGATCTGGTTGTTCCTGTAGAGTGAGACAGCGAGCAGGGAAATAATCGTCAAAAATGCTGAGGTTAAAATGGCGGTGATCTCAGAACGGTTCACATTTTCTTTCAGCTCATTGATTTCTTCATCTTGTTTGTCGATGACTCCTGTCATCTTTTCGATGTGTATTCTGTCTGCGGTTTTTTGCTCTAGTTTTACCTTATCTATGGTAAAGATAGAATCCTTGATCTTGAGAAGATTCCTATTGTGTACCAGGGACAGATTGTATTGCCCTGTTCTTTCGTAAACGGCACCTAGAAATTCATTGGCTTCAAAAACCTCTTTAGCAAAATTATTGCTTTTGGAAACCGCCAGTGCACTTTTTGCGTTTTCAATGCTTTGCTCAAAGTCTTCAGCTTCCAGATTTAGCTTTGCGAGTTCTAGATGGGCCTTAGCCTTTAAATATTCGCTCTCATAGATATCTGTATTTACAATAAGCGAATTGAAATTTGTGGTTGCACTGTCGTACTTCTCTATTGCCAGGTAAATAACACCTTCAAGCAGCAGTATATTGTTGAGCAGATTTCTATCATTACTCAACTGCCTTGCTTCATTAAGCATAAAAATTGCCTGAAAGTTGTTACCGCTACCGTAAAGCAATAATGCCTCTATATATTTATATACCGCATGGCCATATGGATATTCCAGGTTTTTTAGAAGAATTCCTGCTCTATACCAGTAAAATATGGTATTTTCTCGCTTGTCTAGTTCAAAATAAAGAAGGGCAAATTTATGATAGCAATCAACAAGGGCTTTTTCGTTTTCCTCTTTCTCTGCCCTGTCCGCTGCTTTGGCAAGTAATTCCAGCGCCTGATCAATTTTATTCTCATTTTTGTTCACCCTAGCCTGAAAAAAATAGGCTTCTATGGTGTCATCGGAAAGTATAATACTATCCTGTGTCCTAACAGGATAGACCATAGCCAGGACCATTACCAGGAAAAGCAGGGCTTTCATAGTTCTATGGGGCAAAGAGTGTCTCAAACGTATTTATTATTGATCAATAAATAAATTACATCTATTATTCGACTGCTGTAACCAGATTCATTGTCGTACCAGCCGATTATTTTTACCATTTTACCTATTACCGAAGTCATCTGAGAATCAAACGTACAGGAGTAGCAACTATTGTTTATATCTACAGAAACTATAGGGTCTTTCGTATAAAAAAGTATGTTTTTTAGCTCTTTTTCAGAAATTCTCATAAAAGTATCATTAATTTCTTGAATTGAGGTCGCTTTTTTAACATTTAGGGTGATATCTGTGAGCGACCCATTTGGCACGGGTACTCGAATGCCGCAACCACCAATAACATTGGCTAAATGCGGAAAAATCTTTGTTAAGGCCTTAGCTGCACCGGTTGTTGTTGGCACAATCGATTGAGATGCCGCTCTGGCCCTCCTAAGGTCGCGATGAGGCTGGTCATGCAGACTCTGATCTGTTGTATATGAATGCACTGTGGTAATATAGGCCTGCTCCACTCCAAAGTGATCATCCATGACCTTCAACATAGGGGCCGCATTGTTGGTGGTACAAGACGCGTTGGAAATAATGTGATCATCCCTACTAATAATTTCTTCATTTACCCCAATTACTAAAGTTTTGATGGTATCCTCTTCAGGAGGAACTGAAAGGATCACCTTTTTAGCACCATTTTGTATATGATAGGCTAATTCTTCTCTTTTCTTAAACTTCCCGGAGGCCTCTATCACGATAGCTACCTCATATCCAGACCATGGAATATCCTTGGGATGAATTGAATTAAGTACGGGAATTTTTATGCCATCTACCACAATGGCATCTTCTGTCGCCCCAATTTCTTTAGAAAACACCCCATGTATACTGTCGTATTTGAGTAAATGTGCCAGGGTTTTGCTATCCGCAAGATCATTGATCGCAGCTACCCTTATATTGGGGTGATCCTCCAATAAGCGGAATAGTGTACGTCCTATTCTGCCAAAACCGTTGATACCGATGTTTACTTTTTCCATTTCGAAGAAAAAAAGCTGCCGAATTAATAGCGGCAACGGGTACCTGCTTAAAGCCCTACAAGCAGGTGTTGAAAGATTTTAGGTTATGTGCTTGTGTGCTTTATATGAAGACCTTACCAGGGCGCCGCTTTCTACATGCCGAAAACCCATTTTAAGCCCAAGCTCTTTGTACTTTTCAAACTGACCTGGTAAAATAAATTCTTTTACAGGAAGGTGCTTTTTTGAAGGTTGAAGATATTGGCCAAGGGTAACCACATCTACTTTGGCCTTTCTCAGGTCCTCCATAGTGGTGATCACCTCCTCCTCCAATTCTCCTAAACCGAGCATTATTCCTGATTTAGTCCGATTTGCTCCCGCCTCCTTAAGGTATCGAAGTACTTCAAGGCTACGTTCATATTTGGCCTGAATGCGCACTTCTCTGGTAAGTCTTTTAACCGTTTCCATATTATGGGAAATAACTTCCGGGGCCACAGCCACAATTCTATCCAAATGTCCTGTAATTCCCTGAAAATCAGGAATTAAGGTTTCTAAGGTAGTATTAGGATTCATGCGACGTATGGCTTTAACCGTTTCTGCCCACATAATAGACCCCATATCCTTAAGGTCATCCCTGTCCACAGAGGTGATTACAGCGTGCTTTATTCCCATAATTTTTATGGATCTTGCTACTTTTTCAGGCTCTTCCCAATCTACCTGTTCCGGTCTTCCGGTCATTACCCCGCAAAAACCACATGAGCGCGTACAAATATTCCCTAAGATCATAAATGTAGCAGTACCTTCACCCCAACATTCGCCCATATTTGGGCAGCTTCCTGAGGTGCAAATGGTATGAAGATC
Organism: Flavobacteriaceae bacterium; assembly: GCA_040830565.1. Taxonomy (GTDB): domain Bacteria; phylum Bacteroidota; class Bacteroidia; order Flavobacteriales; family Flavobacteriaceae; genus JAFMPW01. The sequence goes on along the minus strand of JBFOMC010000335.1, from coordinate 5,841 downwards.
ATATTTTTCTACCAAACCCCTGAGTTGGGTATATTTTTTACCTGTTGGTAGTTTAACCTTCAGCCACTTAGGTTTGCCTTTTGGAGGTTGTACCTTATCAATGGTGTCTATGCTCATGCTTTAATTTTAAACAAATATACGGACAAAATAGGGATTCCTAGTTAGCATAAATTCATAGGAAGGGAGGTATTTTAAGAACAAATTGATGCCTTATTCTTCTTTGTTCTTAATGATTTCCGCTAGTAATTTTTTCGCCCTTAACAGCTTTACTTTTACATTGTTTATGGGCTCCCCCAAAGCTTCGGCTATTTCGGCATAGGTACGTTCGTTAAAGTATCGGAGATTAATGACTTCCTGGTAATGTGGTTTAAGCATTTTGATATGCTGTAGGAGGGTAGCCAGGTTTTGTTCGGTAATGAGTCTATCCTCTGCCGTTGGGGCGTCGTCAAGGACTTTTTTTATTGCTTCATGATTCCCGCCGTCAACGTTTCCCAAAACGTTTCTTTTGTTCTTCCTTATCAGGTCTACATGTATGTTTTTGGAAATAGTAAACAGCCAGGTCTTGAATTCATAAGATTCATCATAAGAATCTATTTTGTCAAAGGCTTTGGAAAATGTTTGAATAGTAATGTCCTCCGCATCGTTTTCATTCTTTGTTCGAATGAGCTGAAATCCATATACATCATTCCAAAAACTGTCGAGCAAAGAACTAAAGGCAATCTGATTGCCTGCTTTGGCCTTCTTAATTGTAGCCCGGAGTATATCACTTGAAGAATTCAAATTATTGCCTTATCTGGAAAAGCGTAGTCCCGTTAACGAAGTTCTGGACGCGGGTCCTTTCTGCATTCCTGTTCATTAGGAAGTTTCCCACAGTAGCCACAAGCTTCCCCATCTTTATTTAAATACGGATTTTGGCTGGCGCAGGTACCTGAAAACCTACCGTCTTTTCTGGCCCAAATCTTAATAGCAATACCAGCAAAAGCCAATGCTAATAGGCCTATTGTAAGTAAAATTAACTTCATACCATTACTTTGTGCAAAGATACAAAATAAAAGCCCTGACAGTATTGCCAGGGCGTTATAAGATTTATAAAATTGAAGATCAATAAGTGATATTTGCAACGATATTTTGAACCGTTGGGGTATCATTACCACCTTCAGGTTCAATAGTGATATAACTTACTGCATTTTCGGCATAAGGTAAAGGCCTCAATTTGTCTTTATCATCCACATTCCTAATGACCCCGAGATTTACCATTTCGCCATTCACTTCGGCCCACATTTGATAACATTTATCTTCGGGTAAATTAGGTAGATTCCGAACATTGATATAAGACAATTTCTTTACAGGGTTGATATAGGCAACAGCCTTCAACTCTTTTGCTTTCTTATTGCCATTTACCACGTACTTCTTGGTTTGAGGATTGTTGAGAACAATGAATTGATTTCTTACATCCTCTAACTGCTCTTTCATATCCTCCTCAAGCTTCTTGATCTTGTTATTTACGATGGCATTCTCATCCTGAAGATCCTGACTTTGATCCCAGAAAAAGTATGAAGAACCTGCAAAAAGGAAGGCAGCAATACTAGCAGCAATAGCGTATCTGCGGAACTTTCTTCTTCCCACGTTCTCTGCCTTTATGCGTTGCATAATCTTTGCCTTCAGCCCTTCAGGAGCTTTTATGGCATGTATCTTAGCAAAGGTCTCCAGGTTTTCCTGTAATTCGTTATAGGTTTTCCTCACCTCCGGATACATGGCAATATAACGCTCGACTTGCTGGGCTTCTTCCTGGTTGGTAGTGCCAAGAAGGTATTTCTCCAGCAGGTCAGTGTCTAGAAATATGCGTATTTTTTCTTTCATCCGTTTACTTTTAGTTTATTTCTTCTACCATGGGCCAATCACTTCTAACTGCCTGGTGGCGAAATATTAATACTAAATCAATTAATTAGGTCAATTATAAAGGGAAGCAGCAACATAGAATTACCGTATATCTTTTTCAGCTCTCTTAGACCAATTTTTAATCTAGACTTGATAGTTCCTAAAGGAATATCCAGTTCATCACTGGCCTCTTGCTGTGTCATTCCCTGAAAAAACAGGGCATCTAACACAATTTGATACTTGGTTTCAATCTTGTCCAGGTTCTCTTTAACATCCATGAACTCCGGACTGATGCTGTTTACACCTAAATTATATACGTCTGAAACGTCAATTTGGATTTCTTTATCAGATTTAGTGTTTACACTTCTTAGCTTGTCAATTGCCGTGTTACGAGTGATCCTGAATAACCAGGTAAAGAGTTTTGCCTTAGTAGAATCATAAGAATCTGATTTTTTCCAGATCTTGACAAAGCTTTCCTGAAGCACATCCTGAGCCAGTTCTTCATCTCTTACCACCTTGTAAGCGACCCCTAAGAGCGTATCTCCATAGTGCTCGTAGAGCAGAGAAATGGCTTTGTCATTTCGCTCTTGAAGTAATTCAACAATATGTTTCTCAAGAAGTGCGCTCATAGCATGGTTATAAAATCAAAAAATTTTCAACATAAAGCATCCAATCTTATCATTCTAACCGTATATAGGTTAAACGCTAATATATAAAATTGATTGTTATATGATTAGCATCTCAATTTTAATTAGATAAATGTACAACTGGTTATTGTACATTTAGTTTTTGGTTAGTTTGGTTTGGTATAGCCCCTGAGAAGCCTTTCTCGGGGGTTATTTTTTTATGAGAATTGTGATGGCTTCAGTTACTTACTAAATTAGTTAATTTTTAGCAAGATCAACTAATAATATTTACTTCAGGTAGAATTTTAATACCGAATTTCTCCAAGACAGTATCCTGAATTTTGCTGGCCAAATTCAGAATTTCAGCCCCACTGGAGTTTCCGTAATTTACCAGGACCAGAGCCTGATGTTTATGAACTCCTGCATCTCCATATCGTCTTCCTTTAAATCCGCATTGCTCAATCAGCCAGCCCGCTGGCAACTTGTATTCATTATCCGAAACTTTGTAATGTGGCGCTTCAGGATGTTTTTCCTGAAATTTTAGAAATTCAGAAAGATCAAGTACCGGGTTTTTAAAAAAACTTCCGCTGTTTCCGAGTTCCCTCGGATCTGGAAGTTTGCGTTTTCTTATGGCAATAACTGCGTTTGAAACATCTTTAATGGTAGGAGCTGTAATGTTGCCATCCTCCAGTTCCTGCTCAATGGCGCCGTAAGAAGTATTAAGCACGTGACCCTTTTTAGTTAATCTAAGGTTTACCGAGCTTATGATATACTTACCTTTGGCACTATTCTTAAATATAGAATCTCTATATCCAAATTCACAGGCTTCTTTGGAAAAGGTCCTCATCTCCTGAGTGGCAATTTCCACAGCTTCACAACTTTCAAAAACATCTTTCAATTCCACCCCATAAGCCCCAATATTCTGTATCGGAGCTGTTCCTGTATTGCCCGGGATCAGGGAGAGATTCTGCAGGCCGCCGTAACCTTGATCCAGGGTCCATAGCACAAGATCGTGCCAGTTCTCACCGGCCATTACTTTCAACACTACAGAATGTTCATCCTCATCAACTACTTCAATCCCTTTCATATTGATATGCAATACCAGCGCCTCAATATCCCTGGTAATAAGCATATTACTTCCTCCACTAATAATAAATTTTTCGGGGTATTCTGAGAGTTTCAATGCCTTTTTTAAAACAGCTACATCGCTAATTTCCACAAAATGCTTTGCCTTGGCTGCAATTCCGAAGGTATTATAATCCTTTAAGGAGATATTGTGTTTTATTTTCATGCTTGCTTATAGGTTTTCAAGGCTTCCCCCAAGATGTGAACTGCCGTCTGCAAGCGTTCTTTTTTCAGGACATAAGCAATCCTGACCTGATTTTTCCCTAGCCCCTCTGTAGCGTAAAATCCGGCAGCGGGAGCAACCATTACCGTTTTGCCATCCAGACTGTAATTTTCAAGCAGCCATTGTGCAAAGTCGTCGGCATCTTCCACAGGAAGTTCGGCAATACAATAGAAGGCTCCCTGGGGCCTGGCAACAGATACATCTTCCAATTTCTCTAATTCGGAGATCAATATATTGCGCCTTTCTACATATTCTTCAATGACGGCGTCAAAATAACTCTGAGGCGTTTCAAGGGCAGCCTCGCTAGCAATTTGAGCATAGGTGGGCGGCGACAGTCTCGCCTGAGCAAATTTCAGTGCTGTGCTAATCACTTCCTTATTTTTTGAGACCAGGCAACCAATTCTTGCCCCACACATGCTGTAACGTTTAGAAACCGAGTCGATCACTATGGCATGGTCTTCTAATCCTTCCTCTTGTAAAATAGAGTGGTGAACTTTACCGTCATAGGTAAACTCTCTGTAGACCTCATCGGCCACTAAGAACAGATTGTGCTTTTTTACCAGGACGGCCAGTTTTTGTATTTCTTCCTTGCTATATAAATACCCAGTTGGGTTTCCGGGATTGCAAATGAGAATGGCCCGGGTTTTAGGACCAATACTCTTTTCAAAATCTTCAATTGGAGGAAGGGCAAAATTGTTTGCTATATTGGAAACAACGGGCACCACCCTAAGGCCAGAAGCCGTAGCAAAACCGTTGTAATTAGCATAAAAAGGTTCCGGGATTATAATCTCATCTCCCATGTCGGCAATACTGCCCATTGCAAAGGATAACGCTTCAGAACCACCGGTAGTCACAATAATATCTCTAGCTGATACCTTTACCCCTTGTTTTTCATAGTAATTGGCCAGTTTGGTCCTGTATTCTTCCGTGCCCTCGGTTCTACTATAGGCCAGTACTTCAATAGTATTGTTTTTTACGGCATCTAAAGCCACCTGGGGGGTTTTTATATCTGGCTGGCCAATATTGAGATGGATCACTTCAATGCCTCTACTCTTTGCATCTTCCGCATATGGGACGAGCTTTCTAATGGGAGATTCCGGCATGGCCTGCCCTTTCCTGGAAATTGATGGCATAGCTTTTAAATTTTAGGCAAAAATGGGAAATCAAACCAAGGAATACAACTTAATACCACACAATACATCTAATGGCACTTTAAAGTCCTTTGGTCTAACATTATGTTAAATATGTCCTAAACAAAACGCTTTTTTGTAACTTTAAGAGACAATCCTCTAAATATTAAGGTTTTGCGTCTCTCTCTGCGATATTTACTAGTAGCCTTACTGTGCCTACCCTTGATGGGGGCTGCACAGGGGTTTTATATGGCCAAGGGGGAAAAATTTCAAAAGGTCAACTTCCAATTGATCAATAACCTTATTGTTATACCTCTGGAGGTAAATGGGGCAAAATTGAGCTTTATACTGGATTCTGGCGTAAGTAAACCCATTCTATTTAATCTTTCTGATCAGGATTCCATTCAGCTGAACAATGTATCCGAGATTACCATAAACGGTCTTGGCGAAGGAAACCCAATAAAGGCCCTTAGCTCTAAGGGAAATCGCTTTAAACTAAAGAAAATTCAAAATAACAATCAATTGCTTTATGTGGTGCTGGACAAGTCTATGAACTTCTCTCCAAGCCTGGGAATTCCAATACATGGTATTATTGGGTATGACCTCTTTAGGGACTTTGTGGTAGACATCAACTACAGTAATAGGGTGATAAGATTCCATGATCCGGAGCATTACAAACCAAAAAAGAACAAGAGGTTCATTACTTTACCTATTTCAGTAGCGCGGAGCAAGTCTTATATAGACGGGGAGATCCAACTAAACAAGGATCAAAATATCCCGGTTAAGCTATTGGTAGATACAGGAAGTAGTGATGCCATATGGCTGTTTAAGGACGAGAAAAAGGGAATAGGAATCCCTG
>JBFOMC010000334.1:0-4211 GCA_040830565.1 Flavobacteriaceae bacterium | reverse complement strand
GGATAATTGAAGCTGAAAATGGGGAGGAAGGTATAAATAAGGCCTTGGATGCTATTCCCGATATAATTATATCGGATATTATGATGCCTGTAAAGGATGGTATCCACCTAAGCTATGTGCTAAAGAACGATGAGAGGACCTCTCATATCCCCATTATACTGTTGACTGCTAAATCAGGAGAAGAAAATGAACTGACAGGCCTCAAAGCGGGAGCGGATTCGTATATGGTCAAACCTTTTCGGGAAGAAAAGCTTCGTGTTGTAATGGAACGCTTGCTTGCCACCAGGGAATCTATTAGGGAAAAGTTGAACAAACAGGTCATTTTTAAACCCCAGGAGATTGAGCTAACCAGCGCAGATTCTCAGCTCTTAACCAGAATTAAGCAAATTCTTGATATTAATTTGACCGACCCACAATTCAATACAAATTTGTTTTGCGAACAAGTTGGTCTCAGCCGCATGCACTTGCATCGGAAGCTTAAAGCGCTTACGGGACTTTCCACCTCAGAATTCTTGCGGACCCATCGTTTAAAAACTGCGGCTAAGTTATTGGAGAACGGTGAGGCCAATATATCGGAGGTAGGCTATGCCGTAGGGTTTAACCAGCCCGCCTATTTTTCTACTGCTTTTAAGCAGCATTTTGGTTGTTCTCCATCAGAGTTTATCAAAACGAAAAAGGTGCTATAGTACAGGATTTTGTGGGGTTAGCATTTGATGGTACACCTACATTCAAAGTAAGATAAACACCGATTGAGTTTTTGTGAATAATAGAAAATGGATACTTTTAGCGTAGTGTCCAAAAGCCGCAAAATTTTATATAGAATAATTGCTGCCTTGTTCATTCTTCTGAGCATTGCAATTGGTATTTATCTTATTCCAGACCTTATACCCTTAATAAAAAGGACACCTTATCAATTGCTCCATCCTGATTTTCATGTCAGAGGTGACTTAGGTTATGATTGGTTTTGGCAATCCGTTGGTTGGTTTATAGCTTATATGATTTTTAGAATAGGGAAATCATTCTATAAAGACAGCCAAAAACCTTCCTGAATCTGAAGAATCTAGGGGTAATTATGGGAATTATATATAAGATTACACTAAAATAATTAGGAAATGGTGTAATTAAGTACTATATTTACATTGTATTAATCGTAATGCAATGATAAACAAGGACTTCAACTCAATTTTAGAACTAATCCAGACCTTCCCAGATGAGCAGACCTGCATAGGCCACTTGGAACAGCTTAGATGGAACGGCAATGTAGTTAGTCCTTTCGACCCAACGTCCAAGGTTTACGACTGTAAGGGCAACAAATACAAGTGCAAGAACTCTGGAAAGTACTTCAATGTAAAGACCAATACCATCTTTGACAACACCAAGCTGCCATTGCAAAAGTGGTTTTTGGCTATTTGGTTGGTCACTTCACATAAGAAAGGTATTTCCTCAATCCAACTCAGTAAGGACATAGGCATTACGCAGAAAAGTGCATGGTTCATGCTTTCCCGTATCCGTCAATGCTTCGGTCTTAACAACGATGACAAGATGGAAGGTGAGGTTGAAGCGGACGAAACCTATGTAGGTGGTAAAGAAGGCAACAAGCACGCGGATAAAAGAATAAAGAGTGCACAGGGCGGTGTTGGAAAATCCCCTGTACTTGGAATGGTTCAACGTGGTGGCAAGGTTTCCGCTAAAAAGGTGGACGATACTACTTTTGAATCATTGGCCTTGGAGATAATCAAAAACGTAAAGCAGGGTGCAAAGCTCTACACGGACGAATATTCATCGTACAGGAGGCTTAAAAGGGTCTATGACCATGAGGTTGTAAAGCACAGCCGTAACCAGTACGTGAAGGGACGTGTCCACACCAATACCATAGAGAGCTTTTGGGCCTTGTTGAAGCGTGGAATCTTTGGTATTTACCACTTCACATCCAAAAAGCACTTGCAGTTGTACGTGGATGAATTTTGCTTTAGATATAATACAAGGCAAGTGGGTGAATCAGCGAGGTTTAACCTACTTTTACAGAACACCGAAAATAGGATTACATATAAGGAATTGATTAATGGATAGTATAGAGAGTAGCAACGCAGACTTCATTTTTTATAGGTCTGATGAAGGTAATATTAATATACAAGTTGTTGTAGACGATACTAGTGAAACGATATGGGTTACACAAAAATCCATGTCAGAAATATTCGATATTGATGTTAGTGGAATCGCAAGGCATTTAAAGAACATTTATGATAGTGGGGAGCTGAGCGAGGAAAGCACTTTGCAAAAAATGCAAATTGCTAGCTCCACCAAACCAGTAAACTTTTATAACCTTGATGTTATAATTTCGGTGGGCTACCGAGTAAACTCTTATAAAGCTACACAATTTAGGATATGGGCTTCATCTATTCTAAAGGAGTATATGATTAAAGGATTTGCTCTGGATGATGATAGGTTAAAGCAGGGCAAAAGCCTTTTCGGGAAGGATTACTTTGAAGAGTTATTAGAGAAGATTCGGGAGATAAGAGCTTCGGAAAGACGCTTTTATCAGAAAATCACAGACCTCTACATGACCGCAATAGATTATGACCCAAACGCCCAAATAACAAGGGATTTTTACGCCACGGTACAGAACAAGCTTCATTGGGCAATACATCAGCATACAGCCGCAGAATTGATTCAGGAAAGAGCAGATTCCAGGAAGCCCAACATGGGCTTGACAACATGGAAGAACGCAAAGGATAAAGGTAAAATTCTTAAAAGCGATACCGAGATTGCCAAAAACTATCTCACCGAGGACGAAATCAGTAATTTAAACCGTCTTGTTTCAATGTATTTGGATTTCGCGGAGAACATGGCAAAAAGGGGGCGCGAAATGTCAATGTCCAATTGGTCGGACAGACTTAATGCATTCCTACAGTTCAACGAGTATGAAATTTTGGACAACCTCGGGAGCATTTCAGGTAAAGTTGCAAAACAAATAGCTCATAAGGAATACGAAAAGTTTAGGGTCAAGCAAGATCAAGAGTATGAGTCCGATTTTGACGAAACCATATCTATTATCAAGGAAACGGGGAAGCTGCCGGAGCCACCACATGATAGGTTTAGTATAAAAGGAGCTATTGAGGCGCTAAAGAAGCATAATGAAAAGAAAAACCTATCAGAGTTCAACAAGAGCTTAAAGAAGGGATTGGATTGGAATCCTAAAAAGGATAATTAAGGGATTATTTCTGCGTCCTCTATTTCATCCGGGTTGGTGTCATCTCCTTTTTGGCTTTTTGACTTTTTTCCAGCAAAATAAGACACAATTGCAACAATAAAATAAGAACTCCATTGAGCAATTTCCTGAGCTATATCCTTATGTCCTTTTGTAATAAGAATGAACATAAAGTTTAAAACAATAAGCAGTACAACAACGCATATAACGGAAATGTACACTAAAGTTGTGCGTTTCTCTTTAGGTTCCTGTTTTATGAAGGCTCCCTGAATATCTAAGGTTTTGTTTGCTAACTTGAAATCATGCCCAAGCCTTTCTTTTTCGATTTCAAGATGTTTAAGCTCATTTTGAGCTTTTTGGTTCTGAACCTCAAGAAAGGACTTGATTAGTTCAGTATCTACTGGGTTTTGATTATTGCCTCTACTTGTATTTTTACCAGACATTTAATCAAATTCTATGTGGAATTTACCCAAACTTCTGGAACCTATTTTTGGAGGAAGATACCTAGCGGTTTTTACATTATAGTTTGGAGACTTAACTATCCTAACAAATTCACTAGCAGAGGCATAAATTGCTCTTAGGCGGTAAATTGACATTCCTCTCGCTAAAGAAGAAGTCTTTTGTGAACTCATATGTTTAGTTAGCTTAGGCACAAATATATAAAATTAGATTATCCGTTCAACACATACTGTTATGTATTAGACGTAAGAAAAACGTAAAAATTGCCTAAATTCATATTAAACTTTTTATAAAGTTGTTAGCACCAGTTTTAGCTGTTTAGTCAGGGAACACCGCCTAAGAAACGGGTCATTGACAGTGCGCCACGCTCGTTGAAATACAAGTATGCCCCTAGAGGAAGTTTACCCCAGTTGCTCTGCCGTACCGATTCGGTGGTGCGGTAACCCCGTTGGCAGACCTTGATTTTCAAAAATTGGATTATACCTTTCTACACCAAATACATTCCTTTCAGTGTAAACTGATATATAGTTCCCGTAATTATCAG
>JBFOMC010000333.1:0-20345 GCA_040830565.1 Flavobacteriaceae bacterium | reverse complement strand
GGTTTATAAGCAACAGGGCCAATGGATGTTTGAGTATTACGAGGGAGATAAATTGATGTCCGAAAAGCTCGAAATAAAATTCTAAAAATCGTATTTATCTTTCCAGCGATTTTTCAAAAATTCTTTTAAGGCATTTTCCCTAGGATTATTTCCCGGGCTATAGAAACTTGTGCCCTTAATGGATTCTGGTAAAAATTCCTCTTCTACGAAATTGTTAGCGGAATCGTGGGCGTATTTATAGTCCTTCCCATAGCCCAGGTCCTTCATCAATTTGGTGGGAGCATTTCTTAAAGCCAGGGGAACAGGAAGATCCCCCGTTTGTGAAACAGTTTCTTGTGCTTTTTTTATTGCGGTATAACTGGCATTGCTTTTTGGCGAACTTGCAAGATATACAGTGCACTGGCTAAGCAATATTCTTGCCTCGGGATATCCTATAGTATTTACCGCCTGAAAAGTACTGTTTGCTATTACCAGGGCAGTGGGATTCGCAAGACCGATGTCTTCTGAAGCCGAGATCAAGAGCCTCCTGGCAATAAACTTTACATCTTCCCCACCTTCGATCATTCTGGCAAGCCAATAGACCGCCCCATTAGGATCACTCCCACGGATCGATTTTATAAATGCAGAAATGATATCGTAATGTTGCTCACCCGTCTTGTCGTACAAGACCGTATTTTTTTGCACCTTTTCCAGAACAAGTGCATCTGTAATTTCAATAGGATCTTGGTCCTCAGAACTGACGAGCAGTTCAAAAATATTGAGCAATTTTCTTCCATCACCCCCTGAAAGTCTGAGTAATGCTTCTGTTTCCTTTAAACGTATCTCACGAGATTTTAAAACCTCATCCTCCTTCATTGCTCTTTCCAATAGCGCTTCGAGGTCCTCCTTGCCAAAAGCGTTTAACACATATACCTGGCATCTGGAGAGCAAAGCGGGAATAACTTCAAAACTGGGATTTTCAGTGGTAGCACCAATCAAAGTTATCCAACCCTTCTCTACAGCGCCAAGGAGGGAATCTTGTTGAGATTTGCTGAACCTATGAATTTCATCAATAAATAAAATGGGGTTTTTTGATGTAAACAAACCTCCGCTTTGTTTAGCTTTTTCAATGACCTCACGTACATCCTTCACACCACTACTAATGGCACTCAGAGTATAGAAGGGTCTTTCACTCTCGTTGGCGATAATATTGGCCAGGGTCGTTTTCCCTGTCCCCGGTGGCCCCCAGAAGATGAGAGAAGGGATGAGTCCCTTTTTTATTTGTTGTGTTAAAGCGCCTTTTTCTCCAACCAAATGAGCCTGACTCACGTAATCATCCAATGTTTTAGGGCGCACCCGTTCTGCAAGAGGTTCGTTCATATTGCAAAAGTAAAACAAAGTTGTTAAGGATTAGCTGCCATGAACCTTTTGCATTTTTTGATTAAGAACATAACACGAATTGGGTGACAATTTATCAGGTTTTGCGTTTCTGGCCGTTTTATTGAAGTAATATTTGCATATTGACGTCAATTCTATGTCTGAAGAGCATTACTTCCGGTTTTCAAATAGTGTCCTGCTAGCTCCCATGATGGCGGTATTGTTAATATGGACCGTTTTTTGGATTGAGGTAAGGTTTCAGGTCAACCTGAATCAGTATGGGGTATATCCCCGTACTTTGTCTGGGCTAAAGGGAATCATTTTTAGTCCGCTAGTACATGGTTCACTAGATCATTTATATAATAACACCATACCCATTGCGGTGCTAACTGCTGCTTTGTTCTACTTCTACAGGGGCATTTCTATGAGGGTACTGCTTTTCGGAATCCTTTTATCAGGATTGTTAACCTGGTTAATTGGCAGGCCGTCATACCATATAGGAGCGAGTGGCATCATCTATGTACTTGCCAGTTTTATTTTCTTCAAAGGCGTGTTCACAAAACATTATAGATTAATTGCGCTTTCTCTGGGAGTGGTTTTTATTTACGGTAGTATGCTCTGGTATATGTTCCCTATTAAGGATGGGATTTCATGGGAAGGTCACCTTTCGGGATTCATTACAGGGCTATTTTTGGCTACTGTACTGAAGGCAAGGATTCCTGAAGCTAGAAAATTTGATTGGGAAAAGGAAGACTTTAATGAGGCCGAAGATGAGTTTCTACAGCATTTTGACGAGGATGGCAATTTTATTGAAAACAAAATGAGTCAGGAAGAAGAACCTTCTTTAAAAATCCGATATCACTACAGAAAAGACTCGGACCAAACTGAAAATTAAACGGCTATTCTCAAGTGAACATTCTTTGTCTTACCACTTCATAAAGAAAAATTCCACAGGCAACGGAAACATTGAGAGAACCAATTTGTCCGAGCATAGGGAGTTTGGCTGCGTGGTCGGCTGCTTTGAGCAGGGAAGTGGAAATACCTCTGTCTTCTGCTCCCATTATAATTGCGGCGGGTCCGTTTAAGGGAATTTCATAGAGGGTTTTATTTGTTTTTTCAGTGGCGGCAATAACCGTTATACCGGAATCCTGCAAGTAGTAAACAGCGTCTTTTAGGTGATCTACTTTGGCAATAGGGACATTAAAAACAGCTCCTGCCGATGTTTTAATAGTATCTGCGGTAACTGGAGCTGAACCGCTCTTTTGAACAATGATACCGTTTACCCCGGAGCTCTCGGCACTTCGGATAATAGCGCCAAAATTCCGGACATCGGAAAGCTGGTCTAATAGTAGAAATAAAGGGGTCTTTTCTGAACTTACTACTTGGTCAACAAGTTCCTCAAAAACATGGAAACTAATGGGTGAAATGTTCGCAACCACCCCCTGATGATTATTAGTGCTGAGTCGATTCAGTTTTTCTGGCGGGACATAAGAAAAACTTATTTGGCGCTTACGCATTAGGTACTCCAGTTCCTTTACCAAATCGCCACGAAGCCCCTTTTGAACAAAAACTTTGTCTACATCTTCGTTTGCCTTAATGGCTTCGATTACTGCCCTAATCCCATAAATTCGGCTGGTTTTTTGCATGGGCCAAAGATAACTAAAAAACCATCCGCCAGAAGGTGGATGGTTTTCCAGGATTAGCCTCTTTTGAGCAGTTCGTTACTCTTTGGCAACGTATCCATCACTTACAGAGTTGGCTAATTCAAATAACTTGATAAGGTCTCCCTCTTTTTTTACATTTAGTGAATTCTTTTTGATAAGATTCGCAAGTTGAATCTCGTCACTTCCCTTAAAAAGTGCAATTAATTTAGATTTCTTTGTAGGAATGTTGCTTACTAAGGAAGTGTTCATGTCTTTGAGGTAATATTCCACTGAATTAGTAAAGCGACTAGGAATATCATTCACCATGGAATTTTCCGCTTTCTTTCCTTCAACATAGTTAACCATATACCTTTGATACAAGCTATAATTGCTTCCGTCAGAAAGGCTGATCAGGTATTCGTTTTGGCGTTTTCCTTTACCATCAATAAAACTGGCATACTGCATTTGACTATTGGCAAACACTACTTTTAGTTTTTCGTCCTTGGTCAAAGCCTTGTACTCTTCTTCTTCAAGATTAGTTCTCTTTATTTCAATCTCCTTGCTGTAAGCATTATACCTTGCATATAAGGTGCCTAACAATTTGTCGTCATAAAAAACCTTGGCTTTGCTAAAGGTCTCGGCCAAATACGGAGATCCCTTTATACTCTGAAGGTTGGTAACTGAAGTATTGGATGCGTTTGCATTGACATCGGCATACATCAGATTGTGAATAGATTTACCAGAAAGCGTGAATAAGGCATCCATATCGCCACAGGTGGTAGCTTTTGATGCGAGCTGACCCGTGCTTTGCGTTACTTGGGCATAGGTGAAATTGAAACTTACTGCTAAAAGCAGGAGTAATACGGCTTTTGTCTTCATTTTGATGATATATTGAATTAGCTAAAGGATCAAGATACAAAAAAAACGGCTAAAAAAGCCAGTATGTAGTAAATTCAGCTGATTTCAACGGTTTAAAAAGTTAAACACAAGCACCAAATCCTTCTCAGTTTCAAGATCTAGTTTTTCTTTTTTTATGAGTTCTTGAAGCCCTTCTTTCTTTTTCCCGAACATTTTTAAAAATTTACCTGTCTTCAAGGGTATTTGTTCAATGTTGTCACTTTCCTTTTCCTTGGTATAAAATTCAACAAAATGTGAAAACCTACTCGGCGTAGGATTTACCATGGAATTTGCGGCCGGTTTGGCTTCAGTAAACTTGACAACTAATCTGTGATACAAATTATATTTTTCTCCATCAACCAACTTAGTGAGATAAGCCTCTTTGGTTTTCCCTTTTTTTGTGGTAAAGCTTAAAAAACGCATCTCCCTACCTTTGAAATCTTTTAGACTTACCTCTTTGTTTTTTATAAGTGCTTCCTGTTTGGCTTCTTTCACATTAGATCTCCTGAGCTCAATTTCACTGTTATAGGCATTATGACGGTAATAAAAATCGCCCAGAAATTCTTCTCTATAGAACACTTTACCAGGTTTAAACTCCTCGTATTCATAGGCTGATCCAATTTCGGCGCCTACGTAGTGCCTCTCAATGCCATCATCATCTTTTAGATGATCCCTTAATAGTTTGTCCATCATAGGAGTTCTCCTCTGAAAAAAATTGGCTAGCGGGCTTTGCTCAACCAAGGCATCGCCAAGGGCTGCCTGAACAGCCGGGTTGCCCCCGTCTAAAACCTGAGCTTTGCTCATACTGCTTATGGTTGTGCTAATTAGCAGGAAAAGAAGTATTCTTTTTTTCATGTTGATAGTTTTAAATGTTCTCATATTATATCATCCGCTGGGGATTGAAGACCAACATCTTATAACGTATTTATGTATTCAAAAGCCTTTACAAGATCTTGCTCTTTGCCCAGGTCTAGCTTGTTTTCGCTTAAAAACAGCTTTACATTCTCCCTAATATCTTTATCCAGTTGCTTTAAGAATTTTCCCTTTTTTTGAGACAATTGATCAATCCTGTCAACGCCTTCTTTTTGGTAGTAATATTCTACGAAATGGGCAAACCTGCTTGGAATGGGATTAACCATAGAATTCGCAGCGGCTTTACCTTCACTGTATTTGACCGCGAGTCGGTGATAAAGTTTGTACTTGTCTCCAGACACCAGCATGGATAAATAACCGTTTTTTGTCTCGTCCTTTTTGGTGATGTAAGTAGTAAAGCGAAGTACTTTGTTCTGATATCTGACCGTTAGCCTTTTATCTGCTAAAAGTCTTTTTGGTTCTTCCTCCTTTAAATTGGATTCTTTAATCTCAATTTCACTGTTTAGGGCGTTGTATCTCATATAAAAATCACCCATGAGTTCCTCATCATAGAATAGCTTACTTTTTATGAAGTTTTCAGTGAGGTAAGGAGAACCAACAACCTCTCCAATATACTGCGATTGTGTGTTTTTTCGATTTCTAATGTCCATCATTACCAGGTTCAACATGGGAGTGCCTCCCTGGGCAGACCCAAAAAGACCGGCTTCGCCTGAAGGGGCCGCACCTGTAACCTGGCCGTTAGAGAAATTTATAGAGGTTATTAGCAGGATTAATAAACTAATTCTTTTCATCTGTCTCTTATGTGTTTATTATTAATTATTTATAAGCCCAGGGCTATAATTTCCGGAGCGTCCTTGTCATAATGATAGGCTCTCCAAAAAAAACCGTCTGCACTAAACTTCCAAACCACTTCGCCAGCCTCCGTTACTTCCCAAAGGCCGAAGTCTCCTTCCGCTATGAGCCGGTTGCCATTGGGTAGTTTTACGGCTCCGGAGACACGAGGGGCAAACAGGTCTGGATCTGTAAAACTCCAAACCACTTCAGGTTCGTTATCCGTGTTGGCTTCTAAGGTAAAGGTCTGGGGTAGTTCCAATTCATAGACCGTAGATTGCTCAAGGTCTCCTCCATTGCTATAGATCATTATATTGCCTTGGTCCTCATCCTTTAGCAAATAAGGATGATGATTGTTCATAAAAAGGCGCTCACCCATTGGGTTGTTATAGGCCTCCGGATTACCAAAACGGTAGACCAAATCCCCTCCCTTACCATAGTTCCCTCCTGTATGCGAAGCAGCCTCTTCAGTTGTGGTACTATGGTCTATGACCCATACTTCCGAGAAGAAGTTAACGCTTAGATAGATTAAGTTGTTCATGGCGTCATAAGCTATACCATTGCCGTGCATGATATCCCCTTTTTCCTCATCAGGGAAGTGATTTAAATGTATTAGTTGGGGATTGTCAGAAATACTGCCGAAGTTCTCTTTGGTGTCGTCAAATTCCTGAACAAGATGGTCCCAAGCGTGCCATTCCCAAACTATTTCATCTGTAGTAGGGTCCACTTCAATAAGCGCATCCGGAAATAGATCTCGATCGATACTGGAACCTGCCATTACTGCTTGTTCCGCTGTGCGCTTTTCCCAAACCATGGCGAGCACATTGCCATTGGGCAACAGCTCGGCATCATGATGAGTTTCTGCTTCTTCGGAGGAATATTCGAAATTCCACTCGATGGTCCCATCGGCAGCAATGAACTGCAGTTTTCCTCCCTGACCACCAAGGGTAATTTTAGGTTCATCTGCCTCAAGAGAGGCAAGCAGCTTGCCATTGGGGAGCAAGAAGACATCATTCCCAATATTGTTGCTTAAGGTCCATTCATGTATCAACTCGGCATTCTTGTCCATGATAAATGCCCGGTTCGCTGAGGCATCATTTACAAGGACATATGCATCAAGCACTTTGGAAGCATCAAAGAATTCTACCATACCTTCTGTTTCCGGTTCTTCAACCATAGGGTCATCGTCTGTAGTCCCAATGGGATCATCGTCTACTATAGGCATGTCATCGGTGGGTTGGTCGTCGTTCTTAACACAGGAAACCAAGGTTAAAAAACCCAAGACCAGCAAACATGAAATTCTTCTAAAAATCATAGCATTTTCTTTTTTACTAATGTAAAAAATATATACAAGATCGGCTCCTTTCAATCTAAAAAGGCTACCCTTTGGATAGCCTTTTTCAGATCAATAATCATTCAGATTACGGACAAATATTTAAGGTTAGTTCTCCAACAAACGGACTTGGGCCGTCTGCTATTGCTTCTTTACCATTAGGGGCAACCAATTGGTAGGTGATTTCAGAATCCCAATCACCAGATACAAATTCAAATACAGCCGTAGTAGCAGTATCCGGAATAGTAATAGTGGCAGAACCTGAAGAACCATCATCTATGAAATAGTCCGTGGCTACACCGTCTACAGTTACTCTAATGGAAGCACCATTCCAACCATCACCATAAGAATCCTGCATACTTAAAGTATAGTCTCCAGGAACAGGGCCGGTTGGGATACAGCTAACATTTACATTGTACTGGTATGGAGAGCTAAAATAAGATCCTCCAGTAATGTTCCCGTTACCATTGGTGTTCGTCCAAGACGTACCATCGGTAAGGTGCAGAACAAACCTATAGGAAAATACATCTCCCCCGGAATAATCTGTACCAAGACCTAAAAAGTCTGCAGATTCCTGGAGAGTTGTAGTAAAGGTGAGTTCTGGTAAACCTCTTGAGCCGTTCACAAAATCACTGGCCTGATAAGTAGCCAAAAGCTGCTCTGCTTTAGAGGCATCATTTGGATCATCCTGGTTATCCGTGAATGAAATGAACAGTTCGGCAGACTGCAAAAGATCTCCACCCTCAACATCTTGCTCCTCAACGGTTACTGTAAAAACAGACTCAGGAACAAATGCGTTGTAAGGGTTACCTTCAATGTTTCTCGTGCGCAATATGGCACTGCTGGTCACTCCAGCAACTACTTCGTCTACAATTTTATCATCACTCTCGCAGGAGAAGATGAATACCGTAGATAATGCTAATAAGATTACACTAACTTTTTTCATGTCATTTTTTTTATATTAATTACCTACTGGGAATCCTGGTGACGCCGGATTGGTATCCCAAAATACCTGAACGGATACTCCTGACTTCTGCGTAAGACCAGAATTGGTATTAGCCGCATTGGCAGGGTAGAAGAACGAACGAATAAATCCGCCCGGATCTGGTTCTAAATTCGGCTCAATATCTGTTGGATATCCCCGTCTTCTATAGAAATTGTATGCATCATGCCCGTTTCCATACAGCGCAATAAAAAACTGCTCTGCCATGATGTTCCACTTTCCTTCGTCATCGGCCGCATCAAAATCGGCATCAACAGTTGCAATATATGCATCAACGTCTGCCATAGTTGGCGCTGTAGACAAGTCTGCTTCCGGATCTAAAGAACCAAAAGTCTGTACTTTGGCAATAGATGTCGCTATTCCATCTAGAACAAATTGCTTTCCGGCAGCAGGACTACCTAGCATGGCAACTTCTGCTTGCCAGAATTCTACCCAAGAGGATAAGATGTAAGGAGTAATTCCTGCACCGCCACCACCGCCTCCAAGAGCGATCTCTCCAAAGCGACTGTCGTCAAAGTTTCCTCCGATCGGGTAAACCCCTCCACCTACTCTTAAGAAGCCATCTGGTGGAATCCCCTGCTGATTTCCGTGGTTTCTACCCCAGAATCCATTGGGTAAAACGCAGAAGGGATAACCGCCGCTGATATAGTGCTGGGGCCCGGTCTGTAGAGAACAATCTAAAGTTTCCTCATTAGGATCTGTGCCATCGGCTCCGGGTACAGTTTCACTCTGTCTGAAGAAATAGTACCGAAGTCTGGGGTCATCAGACATGTCCATCATGTTCATTAGCCAAATAGACTTGTATTCGTTCTGAATACCCTGAGCGGTATAGGTGTCTCCATAATAGGGATGCCTGGTATCTGGCTGAACCTGATTAGTTGCCCATTGGAATTGAAAATCATCCGCAGAGTCTGAGATATAATTTCCACTGGCAATGATCGCATTAAAAGCAGAAATATTACCGGTGTTGATGTATAATCTGGCCTTAAGCGTATTGGCTGCTTTTATCCATTTGTCCCAATCCCCGTCGTAATAAAAATCTATTGCCGGTTCTGCTGAAGCGGTAGAATTAAAATTGGCTATGGCCTGATCTAAAAGGGCCAAGGCAGCCGCATAAATATCTGCGCCCGCATCTGGGGCTGGATTAAGGTTTTCAGGAGCACCGATGGCCTGAGAATAAGGCACGTCTCCAAAATAATCAACCAATAGGGTAATCATATACGCTTCTATAACCTGCCCGATAGCAATGTGATGTGTAAGCCCTGCCTCTTCGGCAAGAACATTCATATCTCTGGCATTTTTGATTACTTCCTGATAGGCATCTTCCCATTCTACATCCCAGGAGGCGGCAGAATATGCATTCTGATAGTTCCTACTGGCCATTTGCTCAATTCTGGTTACTTCAGAACCAATTTCCCCAAACTCTTCCACAACTTCCGCAGCCTTTGTTTGTACTTCGTTTAAGTAGAAATTAGGATCTGCCTGCGCGGGAGTCAGCGCATTTGGGTCATCTGTAAGGTCAAGTTCGGCGGTTTCACAAGAGGTAACGAATGTGCCACCGATCAAAACAATACTTAGATATTTAAATATTTTTTTCATGATCAATATTTTTTTTAATTAAAATGTTGCTCTAACGCTAAGTCCGTATCTTCTGGAGCTAGGTCCATTAAGAAAGTCGAATCCTCTACCATTACCGATACCAACACCAGCAACATTAGGATCAAAATTGGTTCCTTTAGGAATGTTAATTGCTTCGTACCAAAGGTTAAAACCTGAAAGAGTAAAGCTTAAGGAACCAAATGGAGTTTTATCCAAGAACTTAGAAGGGAGTGAGTACCCTAAGGAAATTTCCTGAAGACGAACAACAGAAGCGTCAAAAACTCCTAGTTCATCAGGTCCGAATAATACATTACCGAACCAGAAAGTTGAATTGTTTACCGCAACATCGTTAGGAGAACCGTCGGCCTTAACACCTGGAAGTATAAAGCTGTTTAATCGGTCTAGTGTATCTGTAGTAAGTCCTCTACCCAAGAGTACCGAAGTGGTTCTACTATAGATATCTCCGCCATGCGTATAGTTCAAAAGGAAATTGAAGCTAAAGTTTTTATAGCTAAAGCTGTTTCCTACGTTAAGTACCCAATCAGGGATAGGATTACCAATTTCGAATAAACCTTCCTCCTCAATATATTCACCTCCCGCATCTACCAAAAAGTCTCCATTGGCATCTCTTTGAATTCTTGTACCTACTATTATTCCTAAAGGATCTCCAACTCGTGCCGCATTACCAAGGTTAGTAAAACCAGAGTATACCACAATGTCTGTATCCAATCCAAGATCGGTTACTTCGGAGTCATTGGTAGTCCAGTTGGTATTGATGGTCCAATCCAGATCTCCTTGTTCCTGAGCTCTGAAAATATTAATTCCAAGATCAACCTCTATTCCGTCGGCCTTAATTTCACCAACGTTAGTCTGAGTGGTTGTAAACCCTGTAGAGGGATCCAATGGTCTGTCTATAATAAGATCCTTAGTGGTTCTATCATAGTATGAAGCGTCTAAGGTTACCCTATTGTTTAAAAATCTCGCTTCAATACCTACTTCAATTTCCTCTAGAAGCTCTGGCTTAAGATTAGGATTCCCCAGTCTATTGGCACTTACGTTAGTTACAACATCTCCGCCAGCATCATCCTGAAATGCCTGAGTATCCAGCACGAGTGTTGCCGCTACCGGATAGCCAGTTGGGAAGTTTGCAGAGGTTCCGTAACCAGCTCTAACCTTTAAGTAGTTAAGTCCGCCTTGGCTCTGTAAACCTTCGATCAGTTTGGTTGGGATTACCGATACACTGGCACTAGGATAGAAAATAGATCTGTTATCCTGAGCCAGGTTAGATACCCAGTCGTTTCGCCCGGCAAGAGTTAAATAGATCATTCTGTCATAATCAAAATCTAACTGTCCGTATAGACCCGCAATGTTACGTTTTCTCAAGAACTGGATCTCATCTTGAAGTCCAAAGTTAAAATGTCTTAGTACACCAAAGGCCTGCTGCCCTGTACTTGAAACACCATTTTGGTCAAAAACTTCGTGACGTGTGGTGGCACCAGCGTTAAAACTAAATCCGATTTTCTCGGAAAGTTCATACTGACCTGTTAATATAAGGTTGTGGTCATTAATGGTATTGGTGTTGTTCCAGGTTTGTAGGATACCACTCTGTGTTGCAACACTACCACCTACACCACCTTTGTTTTGAGAATTGGTGTTGTTTTCGCTATAAACATCAAGACCAAATCTATAGGTTAGGTTAAGATTGTCATTAATGTCATATACAAGTGCGGCATTACCAAAAACACGGTTAGTAACCTGTCTGGTCTGTGAATTTTTTACGGTCCACAGCGGGTGCTGAATACTGTTATTTTGACGGTAGTAAACACTAGAACCATCAATTGGGCTTTCGAAAGGTAAGCCTTGAATGTCTACACTACGTGGAGTATAAAAAACGTTCGCAAAAACAGAAGAACCTGTACCAAATACACTATTACCAGTACTCGCGGCAACCGGTGGCGATTTGAAATCTGTTTTAGAGAAGTTCATTGTACCGGATACTGTGAACTTGTTTGAAAGTATGGCTCTACCTCCAAGTCCGACAGTATATCGCTGTAGTGAATTTCCTGGAGTAAAACCTTGATCGTCCAAATGACCGAAGTTGGCGTTGTACGCTACACTGCCATCGTCTGAAGATCCACTAAAGTTTACAGAGTTGGTTTGAACTACCCCTTGTCTGAAAAACTTCGCGACACTTTCATAAGGTCTCCATGGATATCTTGCTCCCTGAAACTCAGGGAAAGCTGCCTGGATAGCTGAGGTAGAAGTTGAGTAAGGATGTGCAAGAGTACCTGCATCATCAATAGCAGCCTGAGATCCCCAGCCGGCAACGCCTTCTCTGTTAAAACTTGGTCCCCAGTTACTAAAGAACCATCCAAAGGCCTGGTCAAAACCGTTACCGTATTCATCCTGATAATCAGGAAGTGAGGCAATCTCATTGAAGAAGATCGAGCTGCTTACCGTAACTTCATTTTTCTTGACTGCTGTTCCTGCCGCACCGTTCTTTGTGGTAATAAGGATAACCCCATTACGACCAGCGGTACCATAAAGTGTAGCTGCAGCCAAACCTTTAAGTACGTTAACGCTTTCGATGTTGTTAGGATCGAGGTCCAAGAATCTACTGGAACCGTTGTTACCATCAACGAAGTCTGCATTACCACTACTGTCGTCGATAGATCCCGTGTTGTTAGTACCACTATCAAAGGGTACACCATCAACGATAAACAGGGGTTGGTTACTACCACTAAAGGTACTTAACCCTCGGATAACGATACTGGTACCTGAACCGGAAAGTCCACTTTGGGCGGTAATGTTTACCCCCGAAGCTTTTCCTGTTAAGATACGACCAACATCACCTTCGGCGCGTTGCTCTAACTGTTCGCTGTCCACTTCAGAAACCGCATAACCTAATGCCTGTTTCTCTTTTTTGATACCCTGGGCAGTTACAATTACCTCTTCCAGTGCTTGGGCATCTTCTTCCATTTGCACATTAATGGTAGTCTCTGCTCCGACAGTCCTTCGAACGTCTTTTTGACCAATATAACTGAAGAGCAGGACCTGTCCTGCACTTGCATTGATCGCATAGTTTCCGTCGAAATCGGTTTGAGTACCTGTTGTTGTACCTTCTACAACGATGTTAACACCTGGCAAGGGAAGACCGTCTTGATCTGTCACCGTACCTGAAATCGTGATGTCTTGTGCAAAAGAAATGTGCACAAAAAACGCCAGGAATAGCGTCAAGATTCCATTAGAATTTGTTCTCATTTTTTAATTATTTGAATTAGCTAATTGCGAAAATCATAATTTCATGTTAATAATCCAAACTTATTTTAATAAAACTTTAAGAAGAATCTGAGCAGAAAAAACAATATGAAGACCGATTGTTAGAAAATTGCAAGGGGATTGTGTTAAAAAAGTATAAATACCTCTAATTATTGCCTGTTTCCTTGTCAGAATCACTAAAAATGCCTCAGCTCTTTGGAGACTGTTAAATGGGCATTCAGACTTTTTGATCCTTTGCGGGCGTAGACTTTTAATACATTATTTCTTACTTCGAATACGGGCAGTACTACTAAAATTGGGGATTTTACGAGGTTTCAGACAGCTATTGGATCTCAAAAAAGTTTCCTGACATAACACCTATATATTAAGGTATAGATCGCAACCAAATTTTAGGTAAAACTGTATCTGGAAAAAAGCAGCTAAAAAAATCATGAAAATTAATAGACAAGCATTTGAATTATAATGAATAATTACTACATTTTCCAGCCCTTAAACCAGTGTAGTTTTTATACATATATAATAATATGCCAACAATTTCACAAGTCGTACCAAAAGGAAGGACCACAATTACCAAGAAGAGTAAACCGGCTTCTTTTGATTCGTGCCCTCAAATAAGAGGTGTTTGTACTGCGCTTTATACTACTACTCCTAAGAAACCAAATTCTGCAATGAGAAAAGTTGCCAGGGTTAGGTTAACGAATGGAAAAGAAGTAAACGCGTACATCCCTGGAGAGGGGCACAACCTTCAAGAGCACTCGATAGTATTGGTTAGAGGCGGAAGGGTGAAGGATTTGCCAGGTGTTAGATATCACATTGTGAGGGGAGCCTTAGACACAGCAGGTGTTGCGGGAAGAACTCAAAGAAGATCTAAGTACGGAGCAAAACGCCCTAAGAAGTAAACAAAGTTTAAGAAATGAGAAAAAGACAGGCGAAAAAAAGACCATTATTGCCAGATCCAAGATTTAATGATCAGCTGGTAACTCGGTTTGTAAATATGCTAATGTGGGACGGAAAAAAATCCGTCGCCTTTAAGGTTTTTTACGATGCAATTGATATTGTGGACGAAAAGAAAACCGACGATGAAAAATCTGCACTTGAACTTTGGAAAGAAGCATTATCCAATGTAATGCCCCACGTTGAAGTAAGAAGTAGAAGGGTAGGAGGTGCTACATTTCAGATCCCGATGCAAATTAGACCGGATCGGAAGATTTCAACTGCCATGAAATGGCTTATAAGTTTTTCGCGCAAGCGAAATGAAAAGTCCATGGCTCAAAAACTTGCCGCAGAAATTCTTGCAGCTTCTAAAGAAGAAGGTGCTGCGGTCAAGAAAAGAGTGGACACGCACAAAATGGCTGAAGCCAATAAAGCATTCTCACACTTTAGATTTTAATTTTCAGAGATGGCAAGAGATTTAAAATACACAAGAAATATAGGTATTGCTGCACACATTGATGCAGGTAAAACCACTACTACAGAGCGTATACTTTATTATACAGGTGTAAGTCATAAGATAGGTGAGGTGCATGACGGTGCGGCTACCATGGACTGGATGGAGCAGGAACAGGAAAGAGGTATTACCATTACTTCTGCAGCAACAACCTGTACCTGGCAGTTTCCAACAGATAATGGTAAGACCACTTCAGAATCTGAACCATACCACTTTAATATTATAGATACTCCCGGTCACGTGGATTTCACAGTAGAGGTAAACCGTTCGTTAAGAGTACTTGATGGATTGGTTTTTCTTTTTAGCGCTGTAGATGGCGTGGAGCCTCAGTCCGAAACCAACTGGAGATTAGCAGATAATTACAAAGTTCCCAGAATGGGCTTTGTAAATAAAATGGACAGACAAGGGTCTAACTTCCTTATGGTATGTAACCAGGTAAAGGACATGTTGAAATCCAATGCTGTACCCATTGTATTGCCTATTGGGGATGAAGCAGATTTCAAAGGAATTGTAGACCTGGTTAAGAACAGGGCCATAGTATGGCACGATGAAAATATGGGAGCCACCTTTGATGAGGTAGAGATCCCAGCCGAGATGGCCGATGAAGTTAAGGAGTACAGAGCAGCACTTATTGAAGCTGTTGCTGAATACGATGAGCATTTGATGGAGAAATTCTTCGAAGACGAAGATTCTATCACAGAAGAAGAGGTGCATGCTGCCTTGAGAGCTGCAGTTATGGATATGAGTATTATCCCTATGATCTGTGGTTCCTCTTTTAAGAACAAAGGGGTTCAGTTCCTTTTGGATGCTGTTTGTCGCTATCTACCTTCTCCGCTAGATAAGGATGCCATCGTAGGAACTAACCCGGATACTGGTGAGGAGATTGCCAGAAAACCTGATGTTAAGGAGCCGTTTTCAGCGCTTGCATTTAAAATTGCTACCGATCCTTTCGTGGGTAGATTAGCTTTCTTTAGAGCATATTCAGGAAGATTGGATGCAGGTTCTTACGTCTTGAATAATCGTTCCGGAAACAAGGAAAGAATATCCAGGATCTACCAGATGCACTCTAACAAACAGAATGCTATTGATCATATTGAGGCAGGAGATATCGGAGCAGCTGTTGGATTTAAAGATATCAAAACAGGAGATACCTTGTCTGCCGAAAAACATCCGATTGTTCTGGAGAGTATGAACTTCCCAGATCCGGTAATTGGTATTGCGGTAGAACCCAAAACGAAGGCTGATGTAGACAAGTTGGGAATGTCTCTTGCAAAATTAGCGGAGGAAGATCCTACCTTCCAGGTAAAAACTGACGAGGCCTCTGGCCAGACCATTATTTCCGGAATGGGAGAGCTTCACTTAGATATCATCGTTGACCGATTGAGACGTGAATTCAAAGTGGACGTGAATCAAGGGCAACCTCAAGTAGAGTACAAGGAAGCAATTACCAGAAGTGCTGACCATCGCGAAGTTTATAAGAAACAAACTGGTGGTAGAGGTAAGTTTGCAGATATCGTATTTACCATGGAGCCTGCAAGTGAAGAGGAGAAAGCAGGTTTGGAGTTTGTCAATGAGATAAAAGGTGGTAACATCCCTAAAGAATATATTCCGTCTGTTGAAAAAGGATTTAAAGAGGCTATGAAGAATGGTCCTTTGGCCGGTTTTGAGATGGATAGCATGAAGATTACTTTGAAAGACGGATCTTTCCACCCTGTGGATTCGGATTCCCTTTCTTTTGAACTTGCTGCTAAGTTAGGATATAAGGAAGCTGCCAAAGCTGCAAGAGCTGTATTGATGGAACCCATAATGAAGTTGGAGGTTTTGACTCCTGAGGAAAACATGGGAGATATTGTTGGTGACCTTAACCGTAGAAGGGGTCAGGTAAACAATATGGATGATAGAGCTGGGTCTAAGGTGATCAAAGCCGAGGTGCCACTATCCGAAATGTTTGGATATGTGACCTCCTTGAGAACGCTATCTTCTGGTAGAGCAACCTCTACCATGGAGTTTTCTCACTATGCAGAAACCCCAACGAATATCGCCGAGGAAGTTGTAAAGGCAGCTAAAGGAGTAACCGCTTAAAATTTTAGGTAAATGAGTCAAAAAATCAGAATAAAACTAAAATCTTACGATCACAATTTGGTAGATAAATCTGCCGAAAAGATTGTAAAGACGGTAAAAACTACCGGTGCAGTGGTTACAGGACCCATTCCTTTACCAACGCATAAAAAAATATTCACAGTTTTGCGTTCGCCACACGTGAACAAGAAATCCAGGGAGCAATTCCAATTGAGTTCGTACAAGAGACTTTTGGATATTTATAGCTCCTCATCTAAAACTATCGATGCCTTGATGAAGTTAGAGCTTCCGTCTGGTGTAGAGGTAGAGATAAAGGTGTGATGAAGTAATTAAGGTGGAAGAGGTTCTTCCACAGACATGTCCGGAGCGTTTCGCGAAGGAAAAACGGTAACAAAAATAAATTCGGGGTCGAATTATTTTTGGCCCTGTTTTTTTTGGAACAAAGGATAGGTTAAATAAGTAAGAATTAAGAATTAATAATCAATAATCAATAATTAATAATTAAATATGTCTGGGTTAATAGGAAAAAAAGTAGGTATGACCAGCATCTTCGATGACAACGGCAAGAATATTCCTTGTACGGTGATCGAGGCTGGACCATGCGTAGTTACCCAAGTCAGAACCGAAGAGGTAGACGGGTATAATGCCCTTCAACTCGGTTTCGATGACAAGGCAGATAGACGTGCAAACAAGGCCGAAATGGGCCATGTTAAAAAGGCAGGTACTTCTCCCAAGAAGAAAGTCGTTGAATTCCGTGATTTTGAAGGTGAACACAAATTAGGCGACACTGTTGGTGTAGACCTATTTGTAGAAGGGGAGTTTGTGGATGTATCTGCAACTTCTAAGGGAAAAGGATTTCAGGGGGTAGTAAAGAGACACGGTTTTGCAGGTGTTGGACAAGCTACTCACGGACAGCACAACAGGCTTAGAGCACCTGGTTCTATTGGAGCCGCATCATACCCTGCAAGAGTATTTAAGGGGATGAAAATGGCCGGGAGAATGGGTGGTGAAAAAGTTACTGTTCAGAATCTAAGGGTACTTAAGGTGGTGCCGGAAAAGAATTTACTGGTGGTTAAAGGATGCGTTCCTGGCCACAAAAATGCTTACATAACTATTTCGAAATAATGAAAGTAGCAGTTTTAGATATTAAGGGAAAAGAAACGGGAAGAAAGGTAGACCTTTCCGATGCCGTTTTTAAGATAGAGCCAAATAATCATGCTATTTATCTGGATGTTAAGCAGTACCTGGCACACCAAAGACAGGGAACTCATAAAACAAAGGAAAGAGCAGAGATAGTTGGAAGTACCAGAAAGATCAAAAAACAAAAAGGTACAGGAACCGCGAGGGCAGGTAGTATTAAGTCACCTATTTTCAGAGGAGGAGGAAGAATTTTTGGGCCCAGACCTAAAGACTACACTCAAAAGCTGAACAAAAATGTAAAGCGTTTAGCTAGAAAATCTGCCTTGAGTCTTAAGCAAAAAGAAAAAGCAATTCTAGTGGTAGAGGACTTCAATTTTGAAGCTCCAAAAACCAAGGATTTTAAGGGGGTATTGAAGTCCCTTGGATTGGAAAACAAAAAGTCTTTGTTTGTGTTGGGCGATTCAAATAATAACGTATATTTGTCGTCGCGCAATTTGAAGGGTTCCGAGGTTGTAACTAATTCAGAATTAAGCACTTACAAAATATTGAATGCCAATAATATTGTACTTCTTGAAGGAGCGGTGCAAGGAATTGAATCGAACTTAAACAGGTAGGGAAATAATGAGTGTGTTGATAAAACCAATTATTACGGAAAAAATGACAAGCGATAGCGAGTTGTATAATCGCTATGGTTTTGTTGTAGATCCCAAGGCTAACAAACTCCAGATCAAAGATGCGGTAGAAGCGGCTTATGGAGTTTCAGTGAAGAAAGTACGCACCATGAATTACGGCCCAACCCGTAAGACCCGTTACACCAAAACGGGGGTTCAGCAAGGGAAAACCAATGCGTTCAAAAAGGCGATCGTGGATGTGGAAGACGGAGATATCATTGATTTTTACAGTAATCTATAAAGACACAAAATGTCAGTTAGAAAATTAAAACCAATCACTCCCGGACAGCGTTTTAAAGTAGTAAACGGATTTGACGCGATTACTACTGATAAGCCGGAGAAAAGCTTGCTTGCTCCGTTAAAAAAGTCGGGAGGTAGAAACAGTCAAGGTAAAATGACTATGCGCCATAGAGGTGGAGGTCATAAGAGAAGGTATCGTATCATAGATTTTAAAAGAGAGAAGCAAGATGTTGCTGCTGAAGTTAAATCTATTCAATACGACCCTAACAGGACAGCTTTTATTGCGCTATTGGAATATACTGATGGTGAGAAGAGATACATCATTGCTCAAAACGGATTAGAGGTAGGGCAAAAAGTTGCTTCCGGTAAAAGCGTAGCTCCGGAGATCGGAAACGCACTTCCACTAAGCGAAATTCCTCTTGGAACCATTATTTCGTGTATTGAGTTAAGACCGGGGCAAGGTGCTGTTTTGGCAAGAAGCGCCGGAACTTTCGCACAGTTAATGGCAAAGGAAGGTAAATACGTAACGGTAAAACTGCCGTCAGGAGAGACCCGATTAATACTTGCTAACTGCAAGGCGACCGTAGGAGCTGTTTCTAACTCGGATCATCAGTTAATTGTCTCCGGTAAGGCCGGTAGAAGTCGTTGGCTGGGTAGAAGGCCTAGAACTAGACCTGTAGCCATGAACCCTGTAGATCATCCTATGGGAGGTGGTGAAGGTAGAGCTTCTGGTGGTCATCCAAGATCTAGAAACGGAATACCTGCGAAAGGATTTAGAACTCGTTCTAAAACAAAAGACACCAACAGGTACATCATAGAACGTAGAAAGAAATAAAAAGAATAGGAAATGGCACGTTCATTAAAAAAAGGACCATACGTTCACTATAGCCTGGAGAAGAAGATCCAGCAGAATGTAGAATCAAATAAAAAGACCGTAATAAAAACATGGTCCAGAGCATCAATGATCACTCCGGATTTTGTAGGTCAGACTATCGCCGTGCATAACGGAAGGCAATTTGTACCTGTCTATGTGACTGAAAATATGGTAGGACATAAACTAGGTGAATTTTCTCCAACCAGGTCTTTTAGAGGGCATGCCGGAGCAAAAAACAAAGGAAAAAAGTAAAAGGCTATGGGAGTTCGAAAAAGACAAATGGCTGAAAAGTATAAGGAGGAGAAAAAGCAGTTGGCATTTGCCAAACTAAATAACTGCCCTACTTCTCCAAGGAAAATGCGTTTGGTAGCAGATCTCATTAGAGGTGCTGAGGTAGAGAAGGCACTGGCAATTCTTAGGTTCAACCCTAAGGAAGCGTCTAGACGAGTTGAAAAACTTTTACTTTCTGCCATCGCCAACTGGCAAGCTAAGAACGAGGATGCTGATATCGAGGGAGCAGATCTTTTTGTAAAGGAAATTACCGTGGATAGCGGACGCATGCTAAAAAGATTAAGACCTGCACCTCAGGGAAGAGCACATAGAATAAGAAAACGTTCCAACCATGTAACCTTGGTTTTGGGATCTAACAATAATACAGAAAGCTAGAGATTACTATGGGACAAAAAACAAATCCAAACGGGAACCGTCTCGGGATCATCAGAGGATGGGAATCTAACTGGTACGGCGGAAATGACTACGGGGATAAACTTGCCGAAGACGATAAGATCCGTAAGTATATTCACGCGCGTTTAGCTAAGGCAAGCGTGTCTAGAGTTATTATAGAGCGTACGCTTAAATTGATCACTGTAACAATCACTACCGCAAGACCCGGGATCATCATTGGTAAAGGAGGGCAGGAAGTAGATAAGTTAAAGGAGGAATTAAAGAAGATCACTGACAAGGAAGTTCAGATCAACATCTTTGAGATCAAGAGACCTGAGTTAGATGCAAATCTTGTTGCCGCTAGCGTTGCCAGACAAATTGAAAGTAGAATTTCGTACAGAAGGGCTATTAAAATGG
>JBFOMC010000332.1:0-16754 GCA_040830565.1 Flavobacteriaceae bacterium | reverse complement strand
TTACAAAGTTATTCACGAATACCGCCGCGAGATGTAGAGATCTTCGTTGTTCAGAAGAGATTTTGAATACCCGGTTACTCAGTATTTTCGCAAGTTTTTCAAGAGTTCTAAGATCTGCTGCTGCTTCGGCCTCAATACAAATAGGGATGTCCTTAAATTGTAATTCTCGACCTTTACTAAAACTTTGAAGAGGATAAAAAACCCCTGATCTGTTGCTTCCGGCTAACGAAGTCATTGCAACACTCCCGGAGGTGTGCACAACTAACTTATTATCAATTTCCAGGGAGTTTGAAACTTCCTCTACGGCATCATCACTTACGGCAACAATATAAACATCAGCAGGAGGTAAGGCCATAAAATCGGTAGAGGTACTAACCAATTTTTCAAAATATGCAAGAGCATTTGGATTTCGGCCAACTAGCCGTAGGATTTCAATATCATCGTGTTTGAGAAATTCGTCGAACAAATGACGCGCTACATTTCCGGTCCCCAGAAGCACAATTTTTAGCATGCCCAAAAGTACAATTTTTATCCTCCATGTTTTCGGGAAAGAATTAACATTAGTATTCCAATTTTTAAAGTGGATATTGGACTGTAAAATGGTAAAAAGGCTGTATTTTTGCATCCTGAAAGCAAATTGGAATTCCGTCGATGACAGATGTACTCAAGAAGTTTTTCTTTTCCACACGTTTAATGGCCATACTTTTTATTGTCTTTGCTACGGCGATGGCTTTTGGCACCTTTATAGAAAGCTGGTACAGCACGGAAACCGCCAGGATATGGATCTATAACGCTACCTGGTTTGAAGCTATCATGGTCTTTTTTGTGATCAACTTCATTGGTAATATGTTCAGGTACAGGTTGTTGAGATGGAAAAAATGGCCGGTACTTCTCCTACATCTTTCCTGGATACTGATCATTATCGGAGCTTTTGTCACCCGTTACATTAGCTTTGAGGGTATGATGCCTATCAGAGAAGGTAAGTCCGAAAATGTTTTTTATTCAGATAAAACTTTTCTGACTGCTTTGGTTGACGGGGAGATCAACGGGGAACCCAAAAGAAAGCCCCTGGAAGACGACCTCATTGTTACGGCAGAAGCTATTAAATCTTCCTTGCCTTGGAGAAATGATTTTAACGGGCAGGAATTTACGATATCCTATGTTGATTTTATCGAAGGAGCAGAACGGGGGTTGGTGCCTGATGAAAACGGCAAGGAATTCTTGGAGATTGTTGAAGCTGGCGATGGCAATCGGCATGAACACTATCTGGAGAACGGCAAAATAACGAGTATTCACAATATGCTCTTCAGCCTTAATAATCCTACAGATGGTGCCGTAAATCTTATTATTACGGATAGTATCCTCCAAATAAAGTCTCCTTTTGAAGGGAGTTTTATGCGAATGGCCGATCAATTACAGGGACGGGTAGTCAAAGACAGCCTCCAGGAACTACAATTGAGATCGCTATACAATTTGGGAGGAATGCAGTTTGTGATCCCCGGTCCTCTAGTGAAAGGCAATTATGGAATTGTAAAAGTCCCCAAAGATGAAATGACCGAGGCTACTCAGGATGCCCTCGTGGTGGCTATATCCTCTAATGGGGAAACAGTAGAGAAAAAGCTTTTAGGAGGTAAGGGGTCATCTAATTTCTCCGATAAGTTTTCAGTAGGAGGATTGGATTTTACCCTGGCCTACGGATCCAAAATTTACGAGCTTCCTTTTCGAATAAAGCTAAACGACTTTATTGCTGAAAAATATCCGGGAACCGAAAAGGGGTATGCTTCTTTTATGAGTAAGATCACCGTAGAGGACGAACGTCCGTTCGACTATGATATTTACATGAATCACGTCTTAGACCACGAAGGTTATCGGTTTTTTCAGGCGAGTTTTGACCCTGATGAACGGGGTACCGTATTGTCTGTAAATCACGATTTCTGGGGTACCTGGATTACCTATATTGGTTACTTTCTTTTATATCTGGGGCTTATGGGTATCATGTTCTTCGGGAAAACCCGCTTTAAAGATCTTGGTGTTTCCCTGGGGAAATTAATGAAGAAAAAAGCGGCCATGACCTCCGTGTTCTTGTTGTTTGCCTTATTAAATGTCAAAGCCCAAGAGCACAGCCCCGACGACGGACACAACCACGCTCCGCAAGTGACTCAGGCCCAACTGGATTCTCTCCTGAAAACCACTGTTGTTACGGAAGAACACGCAGCCAAATTTGGTGAATTGGTCATTCAGGATGACGGGGGTAGAATGAAGCCCATCAACACCTTTGCAGCAGAGTTGTTGCGGAAGCTGAGTTTTAAAAATACCTATAAGGATCTGAATCCGGATCAGGTCTTCATTTCCATGATGTTGAATCCGGCCCTCTGGTACAATACAGAATTCATCGCACTCGATAAAAAAACACAGAACGACAGCATTAGAAGGATTATAGGCGTTCCGGAAGATCAGGCCATGATCAAGGCCACGGACTTCTTTGATGAAAAAGGGCAAAACAAATTAGGCCCGTATCTTCAGGAGGCCTTTGCTACGAATAATCCCAATAAGTTTCAACAAGATTTTAAAGACGCCTATTTTAGGCTAAGTCTTTTAGACAGGGCGCTGAGTGGGGAGATTGTAAAAATCTTTCCTTTGCTCAACGACGATAATAACAAATGGATATCTGCTTTGGAATATAGGGGAGGGCAGTACCAGGTAACAGATTCCTTATACGCCAACTTCATTAAAAATGCGTTGCCCTACTATCTTATGTCCCTAAAGCAGGCCATACCTAGCGGGAATTATCAGGAAGCGGAGAAATTGCTGGCCGCTTTCCATCAAAATCAGAAAAACCATGGAAGTGAGGTTTTACCTCCTGAAAAGAAAGTGAAAGCAGAGGTTATTTACAATCGACTCGATATATTTAACCGACTCTATAAATTCTATGCCCTGACCGGAGCTTTCATGTTTATAGTGCTTATCCTCAGGATCTTTAAGGATAGGGAAATTTGGAAAATAGCAACTTACTTCTTTAAAGGACTCATCTATTTGTTTTTCATCTGGCATACGGGCGGACTCATAATGCGATGGTATATATCCGGGCATGCACCCTGGAGTGATGCCTATGAAAGTATCTTATATGTTGCCTGGGCTGCAATGGGAATTGGTTTGCTCTTTAGTAAAAAAAGCGAGTTGACTATGGCGGCAGCCGCCTTTGTGACTTCCATGCTGCTATGGATTGCCCATCAAAGCTGGGTAGATCCCTCAATTGCCAATTTAGTGCCTGTTTTGGATAGTTATTGGCTCAAAATACATGTAGCGGTTATTGTAGGAAGCTATGGCCCGCTTACCGTAGGCATGATCCTGGGGGTAGTTTCCCTGTTACTCATCGTGCTGACCAATAGCAGGAACAAAGAACGGATGGAACTCAATTTAAAGGCATTGACTATTATCAATGAGCTATGCGTTACCGTAGGTTTGATCATGCTTACCATTGGCAACTTTTTAGGCGGGCAATGGGCCAACGAAAGCTGGGGTAGATACTGGGGCTGGGATCCAAAAGAGACCTGGGCTTTAATTTCTATTATGGTGTACGCTTTTGTAGTGCATACCAGGCTGGTACCAGGACTTAGGGGTAGGTGGACTTTCAATTTTCTGACCGTAGTAGCCTTTGGAAGTATCATGATGACCTATTTTGGTGTTAATTTTTACCTGGTAGGTTTGCACAGTTATGCTAGTGGTGCCCAGGTAATTACACCGGCCTTTATTTGGTATACGGTTTTTGGGGTCATGGTGCTCGGCGCCGTAAGTTACTGGAGATATAGGGTGAATTATCAACCAAAAGTCGAGCCTTAGTTCTTCATTCTTCTCCTAATTCTAAATATTTTTTCTTGTTTTTAAGCTGAAGTTTTAGATCGCTAAAAAGACCTATTGGTTACATTTCATCGATTTGGTGAGTAGTTCATCAGTCTTGTGTAAGATTTTCCCCTAATCCCTAGTTTTTATTCTCCCAAGTCTTGGTAAATCTACTGCTCATGAAATTAAATGTCATAGTAATCGATGACTCTCCGGTTCAACTACTCGTAACCTCTAAACTAATTCAGCGCAATAAACACTTAAATCTTATTGCGGTCTATGCCAATCCAAGTGTGGGCTTATTAGCAGCTAATAGCTCAGAAGTGGACATCGTTATTCTGGATGTAGAAATGCCAGACATCGACGGTTTTTCACTTATGAAATTATTTGACGGACACATAAAAGTGATCATGAATTCTACCAAAGCCTCATTCGAAAGCCGTGCTTTTGCGGCAGGGGCCGTGGACTTTCTTCCCAAACCTTTGAACGATTTAAGTCTGGAAAGTTCCATTTCTAAATTGCTGATGATGGAGAAGTATGCCAATACCAGGGGTATACTTACAGCATTGGCTAGTTAAGGCTGCAGTAGCAAGAGGTTACCGGTTGAAGGTGTATCAATCTCAAGGGATTTTTTCGTTTTCTAAATTTTTTTTGCATCTTTGCGGCATCATGAAGTTATAGAAATTATGTTAGTCATAGATGTCATAGGGTTTAAACCCAGAAGCTAGTCGAATACTTTTCGACCCTTTTTGACATTTTTTTTCTTCATTCAACATAATTTCTTTTACAATGACACATCAAAATAAACTCACTTTAAAAAAACTTTTTAATTCATTTATCATTGCTGTTACCGGCAAAGAGAATGATTTTACAACGGGCAGCATCCGCAAGGCAATTTTTATGCTTTCCATTCCCATGATCTTGGAGATGATGATGGAATCCATATTTGCAGTAGTAGATATCGCCTATGTTTCAAGGGTTAGTGTTAATGCAGTAGCGACCATTGGTCTTACAGAATCTGTCATAACGCTTGTCTATGCAGTAGCCATCGGCCTTAGTATGGCGGCTACCGCTGTGGTAGCCAGGCGGGTTGGAGAAAAGGATATCAAGGGTGCACGGGAAGCCGCTATGCAAGCCATTATGCTAGGGGTGTTGGTTGCTATTATCGTTGGTATTATTGGGATTCTTTTTGCCAAGGAGATACTGGCCCTTATGGGTGGAGAACCTGATCTTATAGCAGAGGGATACGGATATACCCAATGGCTCATAGGGGGCAACATCACTATATTACTCTTATTCCTGATCAATGCAATTTTTAGAGGAGCTGGAGATGCCTCTATGGCTATGTGGACCCTGGTATTGTCTAATGGATTGAATATCATCCTCGATCCCATATTCATTTTCGGATGGGGCCCAATTCCGGAATACGGGGTTATGGGGGCAGGGATTGCTACTAACATAGGTAGAGGAACTGCAGTAGTTTTTCAGCTGGCAATTTTATTTTTCGGCTGGAGCAGGATCAAACTCGGCTTCCAGGACATTGTATTGCGAGCAAAAGTAATGATGAATTTGATCAATGTTTCTCTTGGCGGAATTGCTCAATTTTTGATAGGGACTTCCAGCTGGGTCTTTTTGATGCGGTTGATGTCCGAATTTGGAAGCGAGGTTTTAGCGGGTTACACTATCGCCATTAGGGTGATGATGTTTACCATCATGCCGGCATGGGGAATGAGTAATGCAGCGGCAACCCTTGTTGGTCAGAATCTCGGGGCAAAACAGGCACAAAGGGCGGAGAAATCTGTTTGGATCACTGGAAAATACAATGCCTATTTCATGCTGATGGTGTCTGTGGTTTATTTGTTGTTCGCTAAACAGATCATTACCTGGTTTAATGCCACCCCTACGGTAGTTGAAAATGGCGCACTATGTTTACAGATCATTGCAGCGGGATATATCTTCTATGCCTATGGCATGGTAGTTTCGCAGGCCTTTAATGGTGCCGGAGATACGAGGACTCCGACAAAGATCAATTTTATTGCCTTTTGGTTGTTTCAATTGCCTTTTGCCTATCTGGCGGCGATTACCTTTAATTTAGGTGCTGTAGGAGTATTTATGGCAATTACTTTGGCAGAAGTTATGCTTTCTGTTATTGCTATAATTTGGTTTAGAAAGGGACATTGGAAAAAGGTACAGGTATAGTGTAATTTCGTAACTTTAGATCCGTCAAATTCATCATAAAATGAGCAAGAAAAAGGGATTAAATACCATTTGCACACATACCGGAGAAATTAAGGATACGATTTATAAAGGGGCCATTTCGCCGCTGTACATGTCTACTTCTTATGCGTTTGAAGATGTAGATATAAAGCGTTACCCTCGA
Source organism: Flavobacteriaceae bacterium (assembly GCA_040830565.1). Taxonomy (GTDB): domain Bacteria; phylum Bacteroidota; class Bacteroidia; order Flavobacteriales; family Flavobacteriaceae; genus JAFMPW01. The sequence goes on along the minus strand of JBFOMC010000332.1, from coordinate 10,534 downwards.
TATTTTAATACCCCAAACCAGATTGGTCTGGCAGAGAAGATAGCGGCCCTGGAGCATGCAGAGGCTGCTTTGATCTTTGGAAGTGGTATGGCCGCAATAAGCACGACCCTGCTAAGCTTTCTGAAAGCGGGAGATCATATTGTGCTTCAAAACCTCCTCTATGGAGGTACCTTTAATTTGGTTACCGAACAGTTTGAGAAGTACGGAATTTCATATTCGTTCACCAAAGGTTTGGCTATAGAAGATTTTGAGGCTGAAATTACTTCGAATACTAAAGTGATTTATGTAGAAACGCCATCTAACCCGCTGCTGACCATAACGGATTTGAAGGCGGTTGCAGGGCTTGCCAAAAGGTACGACCTTATCTCTATGATAGATAATACTTTTGCCAGTCCTGTAAATCAAAACCCTTTAGACTTTGGGATAGACATCGCTATTCACAGTGCTACCAAATATATGGGAGGCCATTCGGACATTTGCGCCGGGGCTGTGGCTTCTAAGCAGGCATATATGGACAAGATCTTTGATTTGGCTAAAAGCCTGGGAGGCAGTTTAAGTGACCAAACCGTCTGGTTGTTAGAAAGAAGTATTAAGACGATGGGAATCAGGGTTAGGGCACAAAATGAGAATGCGCAGCGAATGGCCGAGTACCTGGAAAAGCATGAAGACGTGGCTGCAGTTTATTATCCAGGATTGAGATCGCACCCGGATCATGATTTAGCGGTAAGTCAGATGCATGGCTTTGGGGGAATGATGTCTTTTGAATTGCGGGAGGGACTGGATGCCTCAGAATTTCAGAAATCTTTAGGATTGATTAAATCATCTATGAGTTTAGCCGGCATTGAAAGTACTGTACTTTCTCCTAGTCAGACCTCTCATGCCCTGTTGAGTCCTGAGGACCGTAAAGCGCAAGGTATCGCTGATGGTTTAATACGATTTTCATTAGGAATTGAAGAAACAGAGGACCTGATTGAGGATATTGAGCTGGCTTTAGAAAAAACCAGGGAAAAGGCAGCTGTAGCTGCGGGTTAATTCGCATATTTTTCAATTCAAAAAAGATAATTCTTAATACGAGTACTTTCAACAAAACAACGGTTCAATGAAATTAGATATTTTGGTATTTGGTGCACACCCGGACGATGCAGAGCTCGGGGCCGGTGCCACAATAGCCAAGGAGGTGGCTAATGGCAAGAAAGTGGGAATTATTGATCTCACTCGAGGGGAATTGGGCACCAGAGGGTCTGCTGAAATTAGAGATATGGAAGCTGCAAAGGCCGCTGAAATTCTAGGTGTTGAAGTAAGAGAAAATTTGGAATTTGCCGATGGATTTTTTCAAAACGACAAAGATCATCAGTTTGTTATCATACAAATGCTCAGAAAACACAGGCCGGATATTGTGTTGTGCAACGCCATCGAGGATAGGCACATAGATCATGCCAGAGGAAGTAAACTTGTTAGCGATTCTTGCTTTCTTAGCGGCCTGGTTAAAATAGATACAAAATTACCGGGCACAGACGAATGGCAGGAACCCTGGCGTCCTAAAAATGTCTACCACTATATACAATGGAAAAACCTCGAGTCAGATTTTGTAGTTGATGTCAGCGAATTTATCGATAAAAAAATGGAGGCCATAGCTGCATATGCCTCACAATTCTACGACCCTAAAAGCAAAGAACCTGATACTCCAATAAGCAGCAAGAATTTTACTGATAGTGTTAAGTATAGGGCAAGAGACTTAGGAAGACTGGTGGGCTGTGAGTATGCAGAGGGGTTTACCGTAGAAAGGAATATTGCCGTTAAACGCCTTGGAGATATTTTTTAGCTCGCTTTACTATATTTTTTTTCGGCTTTGGGCAAGGTGAAATAAAAAGTACTTCCCTTACGTAAAATACTGTCTACCCATATAGTACCCTTGTTTTTTTCAACCATTTCCTTGCACAGTGAAAGCCCCAGACCGGTACCTTTCTCATTATTCGTCCCATAAGTAGTAATGTTCGAATTTTTCACGAAGAGCTTGTCTTGGGTTATTTTATCCATACCAACCCCGGTATCTCTTACTGAGATTTCCCAATGATCCTTCTTTTGTTCTGCCCCTATGGTCACCATCCCATTTTCCGGAGTGAATTTAAGAGCATTGCTTATAAGATTCCGAATGACGATGTCTATTTGGTTACTATCAGACCAGGTAAGTGTATTGGCGGCCAATTCACTTACAATTTTAATGGATTTACGTTCGGCGATTTCAGAGAGTAAGTTGATATTCTCATCTACCAAGGTTTCAAGGGCAACCACAGAAGGTTTTGTAACAGAACCGTTCATTTGGGTATACCCCCAAGACAATAAGTTGTTAAGCGTGAAGGATATATGATTAACATCATCGTGCAATTTGGGCATAAATTCCAGGAAGTCAGACTTGCTGATCTCTCCTTCTTTAAACATCTTTAGAAGCCCTTGTAGCGCCCCGATTGGCCCTCTAAGGTCATGACCTATGATCGAAAACAGTTTGGTTTTGGTTTCATTACTTTCACTCAATTCTGATTCTCTGTTTTCCAGAATTTCCTGATTACTCTTAAGTTCTACATTGAGTTTTTTCTGGATTTTCTGACCGCGGTGTACTAGAAAAGTAATGACAATAAAGATCAAAAGAATTACCAGGGCTATGTTGACATATCGTTGTTGCTTGGCCAGAGCCCTTTCGTTTTCTTCAATGAGTGCCAGCTTTTGATTATCGTGCTCTGTCTTTACTTTGAGCATGGTAAGGCTTTTCCGGTTTTCATTTCTTGAAAGAGAGTCGGAAATTTTTTGATATAATTCGTGATAGGATAAGGCAGTGGCAAAGTCGTTTTTATTCTTACTGATCTTGTAGAGCGTGCTTGCACATTTTTGTCGGCCTTCCAGGAATTGAATTTCATCTGAGATTTCAAGAGCCTCCAGCGCATATTTTTGGGAAAGCTCGTCTTTTCCTTGGCCTAAATAGGCTTCTGCCATTCCGGCGTATAGATCTATTCTCCCTCTGTCGTCATCCAGGTCTTGATGTAAAAGGTTACTTTGATCATACCAATACAGGGCCCATTTATACTTTTCCTGCTTTAAATAGGTTTTCCCTTTTATTTCGTAGGCATAAGCCAACCAGTCTGCGATACCTTTTTTCTCAAATACAGCAATACTCTTGTTAATATTGAACATCGCATAATCCAATTCGCCCATATCCGCATAAACCGATGCCAAATTACTCATGGTTTCGGCGGAATACACCTCATTGCTTATTTCTTCATTGATCTTTTTTACTTTTTTAAAGTATTCTAATGATTGCTGATAGTCTTTTTGTGCTGCATATAGATTGGCAATGTTTTCGTTGATTATCGAGAGCATATTTTTGTTGTCGGAGGCTTCGGCAATTTCCAAGCCTTCGAGATAACGATCCAACGCCTGGGCATAATCTCCCTGATAGCCATATTCTCCGGCCAGATTATTGATAGTCCGTAATTTCAGCTCAAGGTTGTCAATTTCCTGGGCTAATTGCCATGATCTGGTATAATAGTCAATTGCAGTTTTATTATCGCCTTGGTCTGAGTGATAGTCCCCATACCGCAGTAACGCTGTGCTTTGACCCCTTTTATAATTTGCTTCCTCACTGTGTTTAAAAGCCTGTTTGGCTAGTAACAATACACTGTCTTCCTTGTAGTATCTCATCTGTTTGGCCAGATCGGTCAACAGATCTATGTAAACTGTGTCTTTTGGGCTAAAGTTGTTCTGCGCCCTGAGTTTTGAAATCCGTTGCTTTATTTCTAGTCGTTCCTTTTTTTGGGGCAGAGCAATGAGGCAATTACATAGCAGAATAACCATAAGAAGCACATAGCTTCTTACGCCTTTTGAAGGGAGCAGTAAGTAGGTTAGTATTTGGGACATTTAAGTACTACTTAATCTGAGTATAAAAATACTTCGCAAGAGAAGGGATGTCTAATTTATGTTGTGAAATGCCAATTTTTGTGTGTTTTAACCTAGTAGAGGTGTATTTCATCGATGATTTTCCTTTTAAATCGCTCATTTTTAGTCTCAAGCGACCGAGACACTTTCTGCAAAACGTCCACGAGGATTTAAAATATCGACCTTTTTATTTTGAATCAAAGGCTAAAAAAAATTACCTTTGCCACCGCTTCCAAATGGTGGTTCTAGCTTCCGCCTTCGCCTTGCTTAGGCGGACAAGCAGCTTCGCTACGAAAAGCTGGTAGCGATTTTATGAAATGGTGGTTGTAGCTCAGCTGGTTAGAGCGCTGGATTGTGGTTCCAGAGGTCGCCGGTTCGAACCCGGTCTTCCACCCAAGATTTTAAGAAAGGTCTCAATTTTCGGATTGGGACTTTTTTTTTGACAGTTGTACGGGTAGGGTGAGAAGCCTGTGCCGAGCTTTGGCGAGGTGAACCCGGTCTTCCACCCAATACAAACCTTCAAGATTCTTCTTGAAGGTTTTTTAGTTAAAAGAGCAAAACTTGTTTTGGCTCTTTTAGCATAGAAAATCCATGCGACAGCATGAAGGTTTGTATTAGCAGGTTTCCCTAACTCCGGATCAACGAGCCTTGTTATCAAGGCGAGTTAGCCCGGTCTATTTGTAAGTATTTTGGCGAAGATTGATTTTCCACCCAATACAAACCTTCAAGATTTTTCTTGAAGGTTTTTTAGTTAAAAGAGTAAAACTTGTTTTGGTGTATTGAAGGTTTTGAAGCACTAAAAAAGGCCCTAATCTATAAGACAGGGCCTTTTATCATGTTTTCCTTCAACTTACTTCGAAACTTTATCCACTATAACACGCTGATCCCTATTAGCGACTTCCCAGGCCGTATAGAATATGAGTTTGGTCCTGTTCTGCAACAGGTCGTAATTTATTTTATCCGGAGTGTCTCCGGGTCTGTGGTAATCCTCATGAGTGCCGTTAAAATAGAAGATAATTGGAATGTTGTTTTTGGCAAAATTGTAATGATCACTACGGTAATAGAAGCGGTTTGGGTCATTTTCATCATTGTAGGTATAGTCTAGCTCTAAACCCGTGAATTTTTCATTCACTTCTTCCGAGAGCTGGTGGAGATCCGTACTCAGCTTGTCTGAACCTATCAGATAAATATAATTTCTATCCCCATCTCTTTTAGGATCTATCCTACCAATCATGTCAATATTCAAATTAGCAACAGTTTGATTCAGCGGGAAGATCGGATCCTGGTCTGCGTAATATTGAGAACCTAAAAGTCCCTTTTCCTCTCCGGTTACATGAAGAAAGACTATGGATCTTTTTGGTCCGTTCCCTTCATCAGCCGCTTTTTTAAAGGCCTGAGCAATTTCTAACATCGCCACGGTCCCCGATCCGTCATCATCCGCTCCGTTGTTAATTCTTCCATCTGCAGTAACACCGATATGGTCTAGGTGAGAAGAAATAATAACGTACTCTGAGGGCTTTTCAGAACCTCGAATTATGGCGGCAACGTTTTCTGTAGAAATCTCGTCGTTTGCGCTTGTCAGGTTTAAACTCACTTCCCCTTCAATTGTCTTTGTTTGGGTCAATTCATCAATTTCAGGTAAAAGTGCTTGAGCCATTGCTTTATCGAGCACCACCAAAACGGGTTTTTCATCTTTGCTTTTGATGGCCATACTTCCAGATTTATTGGTTTTCATATACTGATAATACCCTTTAAATCTGGCATAGTTCGCCGTATCATAATAAAGTAATCCTTTTGCTCCCTTGGAGGTGGCGAGTTGTGTTCTCTTGCCAATAGCCTCTGACATATTGCTCCAGACAGATTTTTCACTAGTACCTGAGAGCGTGTAGCTGCCATCTTCATTCATGGGTTCGCCAAATTTTATTAGTACCAGTTTCCCGCTTACATCCAGGTCTTTATAATCTGAGTAATCCCCGTCTTCTATGCCATAACCTGCATAAACAACCTCATTATAATTACCTTCTGCTCCGGAGAATGTAAGGAAATCTTCTCCAATTGTATACACTTTTCCATTTGCGGTAATGGTTCCTGTTGGCAGTTTGGCCATTTCTAAAGGAACCTTTTGGAAATAATCCCCATCGCTTTTAGCGGCCGGAATTTCCATGCTTACATATTGGGCTTTGATGTATTCCACTGCCTTCTTTTGTCCTGGTTTCCCGGTTTCCCGTCCTTCAAATTCATCGGATGCATAGGTGAAAAGGTATTCTTTCAGTTCAGCTTCTGTGATGGTTTCTGCATAGGTGGTAGCACTGCTATTTTCCTGGGCGGTGGGAGTAGTATTATCGGCTGGGGTAACCGTCTTTTGAGACGAATTGCAGGCCATTGCTAGTCCAACTGCCAGAACAAATATTTTCTTCATAATAAAAGGTGTGTCTAATTGAAAATTTCCCAAAAATAGTGAAAAGAAAGGGAACATATTGTAAGAAAAATATAAATGTTTCTAAGCTGTCTGGACTACCAGACTCTTAAAATATTCGCTCGGACTAAGGCCGGTTGTCTGCTTGAATTTCCTGTTGAAATTGGAGATGGATTTAAATCCGGAAGCGATCGCAATTTCTGAAATAGGCAGGGGAGAATTATCGCCTAGCATGCTACAGGCATGTGCAATACGCAGCTCTATCAGAAACTGAAAAAAGGTCTTGTTTGTCCTAAGCTTAAAGAACCTGCAAAAGGCGTTTGGAGTCATATAAGCTATTTCGGCAACAGTTTTCAGACTAATTTCCTGTTGAAAGTTGTTCATCACAAAATCGATGACGGTTGACATCCGATTTCCTTCATTAACCGAAATTTTCTTAGGATATACATAAGTAGTTAAAACTTGATGCGGTGCAGCGGAAAGGCTGTTCAGAAGTTGAAGGAAGAGGAGGAACTTAGAAAGTTTTTTGGCCCCTGCCAGCTGATGCATAAGCTCTGGCACCTTTAATGAATCATCAACCTTGAAGCCCGCCTGAGATCGTTTAAAAAATCCTTGTAGGGCCTCCATTTCCGGAAATTCAAAAAAGTGATCGCCAAAAGAGGTTTTTGTAAAAAAGACAGAGATCATATGAGAAGGGGTAGAGTCTCTTGCACTCAGAAAGACATGTGGACAATATTGACCGATGACAAAGGTATCTCCAGCCTTGTACTGATGTACACTGTCTGCAACCACAAGTTTTCCTTCACCAGACACGATATGACTGATCTGTATTTCCTCATGCTGATGCAACTTGTTGTAAAAAGAAGCGGATCGGTCTATTTGCACCACCAAACGCTCTCCAGCGGGTTTAGGAATGTTAAACGGGTGTACCTTCATTTTATGTTATGCATATATTATTCAAAAATAAAATATTTGAACCTAAATGAGGTAATATAGTCTAAATATCGGCTAATATTTAGGCAAGCTTAGAGCGCAGAGCTTTCTATTTTTGTAGTAAGAAATTCAAAACCTATGGAAATGAAATGGGAGGGTATTATGCCCGCTGTTACCACAAAATTTACGACAGACGACAAACTCGATCTGCCAATGTTTCGGAAGAATATTGAAGCCCAAATTAGGGCGGGAGTTCATGGAATAATCCTTGGCGGTACGCTTGGAGAAGCCAGTACGCTCACTGAAGATGAGAAAACTGTTTTAATTCAAGAAACAGTTGAACTTACTGAGTCTAAAATACCGGTAATCATGAATATAGCTGAGCAAACTACGAAAAATGCGATTGCTTCAGCGCAAAAGGCCCAGGATCTTGGCGCGAACGGACTCATGATGTTGCCGCCCATGCGATATAAGGCGGATGATTTTGAGACCATGACCTATTTCAAGGCTGTGGCCAGACACACAGATCTACCGATTATGATCTATAACAACCCGGTAGATTACGGGATCAAAGTAAGCTTAGATATGTTTGAAGAGCTCCTGGAAAGTCAAAATATTCAGGCAGTAAAAGAGTCTACTAGAGATATCACCAACATTACCCGCATAAGAAACCGTTTTGGCAATAGGTTAAAGATATTATGTGGTGTGGATACTCTGGCATTGGAAAGCCTTTTAATTGGTGCAGATGGCTGGGTTGCCGGTCTTGTATGCGCTTTTCCTGAGGAGACTGTGGCTATCTATGAACTCGCTAAGGCGGGCAGAATAACAGAAGCTATTGAGATATATAGATGGTTTATGCCTTTGTTGGAGCTAGATATTAGCCCCCAACTGGTACAAAATATTAAGCTTGCTGAGGTTGCTACGGGCATTGGTACAGAGCATGTAAGAGCACCCAGGTTACCACTCCGTGGAAAAGAAAGAGAGCGAGTACTCCAAATAATTGAAAATGGCATGAAAAGCAGACCAAATCTCCCTGTCTATACCGCCGTTAATCCTTAAATTTGAAGTTTAGAGGAATATTATGATTCACGGGAAAAATTATATAGGACAGACTCAATCTGCCAGGGGAGACACTACATACCAGACGTTTAATCCGCTCTTAAACATAGAGAATAATCCAATTTTCTATGAGGCCACCGAAGTGGAAATTGAGGAGGCTGTGAGGTTGGCAACCATAGCCTTTAAAGATTATAGGAGGGTTTCCGGGGCAAAGAAGGCGGAATTTTTAAATGCTATTGCAGATGAAATATTGGCCCTGGAAGAAGCATTGATCTCCACCTATTGTTCAGAAACAGGACTAGCTGAAGGAAGGGCAAAGGGGGAACGGGGCAGAACAGTCGGGCAATTGCGTTCCTTCGCCAGTTTGGTTAGCGAAGGTTCCTGGGTGGAAGCCACAATTGATACTGCCCAGCCCGAAAGAGAGCCTATTCCTAAATCTGACATCCGTAAAATGTTGGTCCCTTTAGGCCCTGTAGTGGTTTTTGGTGCAAGCAATTTTCCTTTGGCTTATTCTACTGCCGGAGGAGATACCGCTGCAGCCCTGGCCGCAGGCTGCCCCGTCATTGTTAAAAGTCATCCAATGCACGCAGGTACCGGGGAGTTGGTGGCTTCGGCAATCATTACCGCCGCACAAAAAACGGGCATGCCAGATGGCGTCTTTTCAAATTTAAACAGTAGCGGGATTGAGGTTGGGACCGCCCTGGTATCGCATCCTGGGGTCAAGGCCGTTGGATTTACCGGAAGCATCAGAGGAGGCCGCGCACTTTTCAATTTAGCATCTCAACGAGAAGAACCTATTCCTGTATTTGCCGAAATGGGAAGTATAAATCCTGTGGTACTATTGCCTCAGGCACTTGAAGAAAAAGGAGAGAAATGGGCCGAGACCTACGCCTCATCCATCACACTTGGAACCGGCCAATTTTGTACCAATCCCGGACTTTTACTGGGAATAAAGGGAGAATCACTAGATAATTTCATTGCTCATTTATCTGAAGAAATAGTTGAAAAAAAGCCTTCTAGTATGCTGCATCCCAATATTTTAGGTGCTTATGAAAGTAATAAGGCGGCAGCGGTTAACCAGGAAGGGATCACCATTGCTGCAGATTATGGTGATGCTGTTAAAGAGAACTTTGCAAGGCAAACGGTACTTACGGTAGAAGGCAAAACCTTTCTGGAAAATTCGACGCTACATCAAGAAGTATTCGGTCCTTTTTCACTGGTAGTGAAGTGCACAGATGAACAGGAACTCGAAAAAGTCATCGCTGGCTTAGAGGGGCAATTAACGGGCACTGTAGTAGGTGAGGAGACGGAAATTACGACATATAGTCCAATTATTGAAGCTCTACAGAATAGGGTAGGGCGTCTAATTTTTAACGGGGTACCTACAGGGGTGGAAGTCTGCCCATCGATGCATCATGGCGGACCCTATCCTTCATCAACCGACAGCCGATTTACCGCTGTTGGGATCCATTCCATAAAAAGATGGGTGAGACCCGTAAGCTACCAGGACTGGCCCAATCATTTATTACCGGATGCGCTTAAAAATGAAAATCCGCTAGGTATATTGCGTTTGGTGAATAACGAGCAGAGTAAGGCGACCATTGGAGATCTTTGAGTTGATCAATGAAACCGCCATTCAGGTACCTGTGTATTACAACCCTTCATACGAAATAGGTCTTCGATAGCAGCAATGAAAACTACTAACACTTTCAAATGTATAGATGCGCATACCTGTGGTAATCCGGTAAGGTTGGTGGTAGAAGGTGGCCCTGATTTGAAGGGTGCCAATATGAGTGAGAAACGTCAGTATTTTTTACGGGAGTTCGATTGGATCCGCAAAGGCCTGATGTTTGAACCCCGGGGGCATGATATGATGAGTGGTAGTATTTTATATCCTCCCTCTGATCCTCAAAACGACCTTGGTGTTTTGTTCATAGAGACAAGCGGTTGTCTCCCTATGTGTGGCCACGGCACTATAGGAACGATCACAATCGCTCTGGAGGAAGGACTGATAATTCCCAAGGTCCCAGGGATTGTCCGAATGGAAACCCCGGCCGGACTGGTATCTGTAAGCTATGGGCAGACGGGGAAGAAGGTAGACTGGGTTAAATTTTATAATGTAACGTCATATTTGGCTGCTGCTGCCTTAGAGGTAGAAAGTGAGGTTTTGGGAACTTTGAGCTTTGACGTAGCTTATGG
>JBFOMC010000331.1:0-24331 GCA_040830565.1 Flavobacteriaceae bacterium | reverse complement strand
TTTTAAACTGAAAAAAGGGGAAACCGGATCTCATAAAGTTAAGGTCCCCAAATATATAGGTTCTGTTAGGACCATGGTCATAGCCGGAGACGCTCAAACTGAGGCTTACGGTTGGGTAGAAAAAACAAGCCCGGTCCGTAAACCCTTGATGGTCTTGGCCTCTCTTCCCAGGAAGATAACGCCAGGTGAGACCGTCACCTTACCCGTCACGGTTTTTGCTATGGAGGAGAAGGTCAAAAATGTCAACCTAAAGATAAAAGAAGATCAGGCCTTTACTATTCAAGGAGCTGCCACGCAGTCTTTGTCCTTTTCGAAACCAGATGAAAAGATGGCGTATTTTAAATTGAAGGTTTCGGATTTTAAGGGGATCGGGAAAGTAATCGTTGAGGCATCGGGTAATGGAGAATCTGCCTCCTTTGAAGTGCCCATAGATGTAGTCAATCCAAATCCGATGACCTCTAGCACTGAAGACATTGTTCTAAATGGAAATGAGAGTAGAACTGTAAGTCTACAAACTTTCGGGATTGCCGGTAGTAATACTGCGCAGCTTGAATTTTCAACCTTGCCCCCAATGAACTTCAATGGAAGAATGCAATACCTCATTCGATACCCTCACGGCTGCGTTGAGCAGACCACTTCAGCAGCCTTTCCACAACTATTCCTAGCGGATATTTTTGACCTTACATCAGACAAAAAAAATAAGATACAATTGAACGTGGAAAGTGCAATAAAGCGATTGGGGAACTATCAATTGCCAAACGGCGGATTTTCCTATTGGCCAGGCCGAGGCCAGGTCAATGATTGGGGAACTTCCTTTGCAGGTCACTTTTTGCTGGAGGCTGAAAGTCAAGGATATGTATTACCCATAGGGTTTAGATCTTCCTGGATCAGTTATCAAAAACAAGCTGCCAAACAATGGAGAGCAGGAGAGCATAGATCAGATCTTGCCCAGGCCTACCGTCTTTATGTTTTGGCCCTGTCAGGGAACGCAGATGTTGCTTCTATGAATCGTTTACGCGAGACAAAAAATATTACGAATGAAGCTAAATTCAGGTTAGCGGCGGCTTATGGAATAATAGGCCAGGCCGGGGTTGCCAAGGACCTTTTAAAAGGTGCCGTAATCGACTTTAAACCATCGAAGTACGACTATTACACTTATGGCTCTGAAACAAGGAACAGGGCAATGGCATTGGAGACCATGGTGGTAATACAAGATAAAGTAAAGGCTCAGGATCTGGCAAAAACAATTGCTCAGAGACTAAGCGAAAGCCGGTGGATGAGTACCCAGAGTACGGCCTACAGCCTTCTGGCTATGGCTAAATTTGCCAAAATGGTTGGAGGTAAAGGAATAAAAGCCCAGATCATTCTAAACGGAAAAACTCTTGATATTAGTACTGCTAAAACTTTGGCCAATAGAAACTTGGATATCAAAAGAGGAAGTAATTCCCTAGTGCTAAAGAACAATTCCGATAACACACTTTTTCTATGCCTTTCTAACAATGGAATCTTACCGGTGGGAGAAGAGAAAACAACACAAAAAAATCTCGTAGTATCTTCCCAATTTAAGGGTAGGGATGGAACCCGTCTGGAGGGTGCTCAAATGACCCAAGGAATGGATTTCGTTGCCGAGGTTACCCTTACAAACACGAGTTCCAATGATATTAAGGATGTGGCGCTTACCCAGATTTTTCCTAGCGGATGGGAAATCGTAAATACCCGTTTCACTGATTTTGGGAGCTTTGCAGAAAATAAGGTGACTTATACCGATATTAGGGATGACAGGGCCAACTTTTATTTCGATATGAAGAAAAACGAAACCAAAACTTTCAGGGTATTACTCAATGCTTCTTATTTAGGGACCTATTATTTGCCCGGATTGCAGGCTGAAGCTATGTATGACAATGATTATAGGGTTAGAACAAGAGGGCAGTGGGTTGAAGTTGTGCAATAGTAAAATAACCATATTACCATAACTAGATAGTTTAGGAACAGTTCACGATAGGTAATATGACTGATTTCTTTATTTTAGGAAGGTGATAAAATTTTTACAAGATGAAAACATTTTTATTGGGATGCTTCATTTGCTTCTTGCCCTTTTCTTTTGTTAAGGCTCAGACAGCAACCGAAGTTGAAGAGGAAAAGGCAATCAGGGCTGTTATGCAGGCTCAACAAGCAGACTGGAACAAAGGAGACCTGGAGGGTTTTATGGAAGGGTATTGGAAAAGCGACTCTTTAAAATTCTACAGCAGTAGGGGAGTTACGTACGGTTGGGAAAAAACCCTTGAAAATTATAAAAAAGGGTATCCGTCAAAAGCCCACACTGGGAAGCTCGAATTTAAGATCAACGATATTTCAAAAATCAATGAAGGAGCATATTTTTTAATGGGAGAATATCACTTGACCAGAGAAGTTGGTGATGCAAACGGCGTCTTTTTAGTCATCTTCAAAAAAATAAATGGGAAATGGAAGATCATTGCCGATATGAGTTCTTGAGCTTGCCAGGACATTAATCCGATTCCTCAATAGTACCCTCTTCCTGATCATTTTTAATGACCTTACTAAAGACAAAGGCGCCAATCTCTTTAATAGGCTCATAGAGGACAGATTTTTGAACGGTTTCCTTTTTAACTATCCCGAGAGACGAATTAGCTCTGTCAAAAAAAACTAAAAGGGCACCTAAGATAACAGCAACTTTAAGGGCACCAAATAGCCCTCCTGCTATTTTGTTGAGTAAACCCAGCATGGCAAAGTCGGCAATTTTGGTTAGGAATTTCCCAGCCAAATGCACCACTAAAACTATGACGATAAAAGTGATGATGAAAGCAATAAGATTAATATACCGTTCGTCCCAGTTCATATTTTGTGAAAGGTAATTGCCGGCGATATAGGAAAAATGCATGGCTCCGAAAAGCCCGGCAATGAGAGCTACAATTGAAGCTATTTCTACAAACAAACCATTCTTTAAACCTCGATATAGCCCATAAATAAGAAGCAAACCCAAGACAATGTCTAGAAAACCCATACCATGTATTTTCACAAATATAGAACTTTGATTTGTACCTTTGAGATTCAATTTTAATGCGAGTAAAACCATAAGAGATGTCTAGAGACTTGTTACTAAAAGAGCGATGGGAAGTGTTGGTGGAAAAATTGTCTGGTCAGTTCTCAGATGGGGATCCTTTGGACTTGGATGGAATCATTTATTTGGTTGGCGTACAAGAACTGGGGCAATACCACCGCAGCTTTAAAAAAGACGAGAAGGTAAATCTGATGCATATTGCTATATGTCGACTACTGGAACCTTATGGCTATTATGAATTTGAATTTTTTGACGCAGATGGCTGGCCTCATTTTAAAGTTAAAGAAACCTTACCTCCCCTGAAGGCCGGTGAACAATCCATACTGATGAAGGAGGCTATAGTAAGTTATTTTCTGGAGAAGAATTATATAGAATGAATCTGAAAGAACCCTATTACGCCGTTATTTTTACGAATACCAGAACGGATGGAGATAATGGCTATGGTGCAATGGCTTTGGAAATGGAGGAGCTTGCTAAAACGCAACCGGGCTATCTTGGTTTTGAAAGTGCCAGAGATGGACTGGGGATTGCAATAAGCTACTGGCAGTCCCTGGAGGCCATTGCAAACTGGAAGAAAAATGCAGACCATCTGTTTGCGCAAAGACAGGGAATTAAGAACTGGTATAGCTGGTATAAGGTCAGGATCTGCCGTGTAGAACGAGAATATGAGTTTAAAAAGCAGGTTTTTTGAGAAGGGCACGAGCCATAGCATTCATTCAAAAGCATCCTAAAAAGCTTCTCTTATCCATTATTCTGCTTATTGCCTATTATTTCTGCCTACCCGAACCTTTATTTAATACTCCAATTTCGACCGTTATTGAAAGTAGAGAAGGAAAGCTCCTGGGCGCCAAAATAGCGGATGATGGGCAATGGAGATTTCCCTTGTCTGACAGTATCCCATCTAAATTTAGAACCTGCTTATTGCAATTTGAGGATGCACACTTTTATAAGCATCCAGGCTTCAACCCCGTATCCATGTTCAAGGCGATTTCTGCAAACATTTCGGCTGGAAAAGTTGTTAGAGGAGGCAGTACACTTACACAACAGGTGATCAGGCTTTCAAGAAAGAAAAAGCGATCTTATTGGGAGAAATTCGTGGAATTGATTCTTGCGACTCGTTTAGAGTTTAGATATTCTAAAGAGGAAATACTGCGGCTTTATGCCGGAAATGCTCCATACGGAGGAAATGTGGTTGGGCTCGAGATGGCTGCCTGGCGTTATTTTGGCCTTCAACCAAATCAACTTTCATGGGCAGAATCTGCTACCCTTGCTGTTTTGCCAAATGCCCCCAGCCTGATCTATCCTGGAAAGAACCAAAGCAGGTTATTGGAAAAGCGAGACAAACTCCTTCAAAAATTGTTGATAGAAAAACGAATAGATTCTACCACCTATACCCTCGCTTTATTGGAGAAGCTGCCACAAAAACCCTACGCTTTGCCAAAAAGTGCGAAGCATCTGGTGGCCAGCATTTCTCGCGAAAGGAAAGGAGAACGCCTCCGAACTACCATAGATGAAACCTTGCAGAAAAACGTCAACACTATCGTCGCAAAACACTACAATGATCTGAAGCAAAATCAAGTTCACAATGCAGCGGTTTTGGTTATGGACGTGAAAACCAGGGAAGTTCTAGTATACGTTGGAAACACACCGACAACCAAGAATCATGAGAAAGATGTAGATATGATCAGGGCTAACAGAAGTACCGGAAGTACCCTAAAGCCATTCCTCTATGCTGCCATGATAGACGCCGGGGAATTGATCCCTAATATGTTGGTAGCCGATGTACCTACCCAAATAGCTGGATATACTCCTGAGAATTTTGATGAGAGTTATAGCGGAGCTGTCCCTGCTAGGAGGGCGCTGTCAAGATCTTTGAACATTCCGGCGGTGCGATTGTTACAATCCTACGGTCTGGAGAAGTTTAGAGATCAGCTAAATTTTTTTGAACTTGGGGGAATAACCAAATCTGCAGATCATTATGGGCTCACCTTAATTTTAGGAGGCGCAGAGAGCAACCTGTGGGATTTAAGCAAGGCCTATGCTGGGATGGCAGGCACGGTGAATCACTTTAATGATACCTCCAGTGAATATTATGAGAAGGAGTTCTGCGAACCCGTTCTCCTAAAAGAACACCAGGTGACTTTTGGGAAGAAAAGACCACAAAAGACCATTTTTGATGCCGGTAGTTTTTACCTCACTTTTGAGGCGATGAAAGAGGTAAACCGGCCGGAAGGGAATGAGTCGTGGGAATTTTACGATTCTTCTAAAGAGATTGCATGGAAAACCGGAACGAGCTTTGGGAATAAAGACGCATGGGCTTTAGGACTCACCAGGGACTATGTGGTTGGTGTCTGGGTAGGCAATGCAGATGGTGAAGGGAGACCAGACCTGACAGGAGTTAGGAGCGCGGCACCTTTGCTATTTGATGTGTTCGATATTTTACCTCCTAGCGATTGGTTTCAAAAACCCCTTGATGAGTTCGTTGAAATAGTAGTGTGTGCGGAGAGTGGATACCTTAAATCCCCTAACTGTCCAGGCCAAAACATCCAGGTTCCAAGAAAGGAAAATAAGATTAAAGCCTGTAACTACCATCGATCGGTACAGCTAGACCTGCAAAGGCGGTTCAGAGTTAATTCTTCTTGCGCAGATCTTTCAGAAACAATTAGTGCATCCTGGTTTGTCTTACCACCGCTTATGGAGTTTTACTATAAGAAAAATAGTCCTTCCTATGTGCCTTTACCTCCGCTGCGAAGAGATTGTCTGGGCCCTGCCACTCCATCTATGGATTTCATTTATCCTAAAAACGGTAGTAGGATATCTTTAACAAAGAACTTTGAGGGAGAAAAAAACGAACTCGTATTGAAATTAGCTCATACCAAACCAGGTACAAAGGTGTTCTGGTATTTGGATGAACGCTTTATAACACAGACTCAAAATTTCCACGAAACGGGGATACTTCCAGATCAGGGAAAGCATAAAATAACCGCCCTCGACGAGCTTGGGAACGAGAAAGTAATTACTATAACGATAGAGTAATCCCGGAGCTTTGAAATAGCCTTCTGATCCTGTACCTTTAAGGCTGAACGAGAACGATAAACAAGTGATGCCCAGCTATGGATACCATGAAAAGTGTAGAATTTTCAAATCTTAAGAGAAAAGAGCTCATCGCCGACCTTGCGAAAGAACAGTTCGACCTGGTCGTCATTGGAGGTGGTATTACAGGAGGTGGGATAGCATTAGATGCCGCCGCCAGGGGATTAAAAGTGGCCCTGGTAGAAAAAGGAGACTTCGCCTCCGGAACCAGCAGCAAATCTACTAAACTGATCCATGGCGGACTAAGATATCTAAAGCAGTTCGATTTTTGGCTGGTAAAAGAAGTGGGTTCAGAGCGGGCAATCGTGCACAAGTTAGCTCCTCACCTGGTTATTCCTGAAAAAATGTTACTGCCTCTCATAGAAGGAGGCTCTTATGGTAAATGGCTAACCTCTATCGGTCTCAAAGTCTATGATATTTTAGCCCAGGTCGAAGGGAAAGACAAACGTAAGATGCTGGAAAAAAAGGAGGCGTTATCCCTTGAACCATTGTTGCCAAAGAAGATCCTTAAGGGTGCGGGATATTATGCGGAGTACAGGACTGATGATGCAAGGCTAACACTAGAAAACATTAAAACCAGTTTGCAATACGGAGCAAAGGCTATTAACTACATGGCAGTCACAGACTTTGTATATAAAGATGAAAAGGTAGCCGGAGTAAAAGTAAAAGACCAGCTTTCTGACAAGGAACTTCAGATTAATTCATCGTATGTTATTAGCGCTGCGGGGCCTTGGGTAGATGAACTAAGGAGCATTAATAATTCTAAAAAGGGCAAAAGGCTGCATTTAACTAAAGGGGTGCACCTGGTTTTTCCTCATGAAAAATTACCTGTAAAGCAATCGGTCTACTTTGATGTACCTGATGGCCGAATGATCTTTGCCATCCCGCGGGGCAAAGTGACCTATGTGGGGACAACCGACACTAATTTCAATAACGATAAGGATAATGTTGATATTGATCTTGCAGATGCCTTATATCTGATATCCGCCGTGAACAATATGTTCCCGGATATTGAGCTCGAAATGGAAGACATCCAATCTTCCTGGGCCGGATTGCGACCATTAATTCATGAAGAAGGTAAATCGGCTTCGGAGCTTTCACGTAAAGATGAAATATTTACCTCAGATTCTGGTCTTATTAGTATGGCCGGAGGTAAATTGACCGGCTATCGGAAGATGGCCGAAAGAGTAGTCAATAGGGTGGTGAAAAAAATCCAGGAAGATCAGGGAAAGTCTGTTCCAGAATCCAGTACTGCCAAGATACCGTTATGTGGCAGTGATTTTAAAAAATATAAGCATGTTAAAAGGTATATTGCTGAGGTCTTTGAGAGGATAAGCGCCGATGGGTTTACCGAACACGATGCCTGGTTTTTGGTTACGAATTATGGCAAGCAGACCGAGACCATTTTAGATATTTACGCTTCGCTAAAAGATGCTGATGCAGCCGTTAGACTCATTAAAGCTGAGCTCCATTTTGGATTGCAATTTGAAATGGTACAAAATCCCATGGATTTCTTTATTAGAAGAACAGGCCGTCTTTATTTTGATATTGAAAGTGTTAGAACCATGATGGAACCCATTTTAGAGGAATTCAAAACAGTATTTAAGACTAATGAAGAGCAGCTTATAGAATGGCGCGACATCCTGGAAAAGGAATTGGATGCTCATTCAAATTTTTCATTAGATAGAGTTTAGGCTTACTTTATCGCAATTTCCTTGGCCCAGTTTATAATTTTATTGATGGTATTAGGATCCCAACTACCTGGCTTTCCTTCAAAGGAATTTTTGGCAGTTTTGTGAATTGTATTCCAATGGTCTAAGCCCGGATATTCGTAGAGCACATGATCTGTATGCCCATTTCTCTCCAATACCTCTATGATCATATGATTGTCAAATGAAGACATGATCCAGTCATTTGTGCCTCTTAATATCCGGACCGGAACTTTCACCTTTTCCCAGGCTCCTGCAAGGTCAAAGTCTTGAAGCTGATGATAATAAGACAGTGGCCTGCCGTACATATGTTCTACTCCATGGTAATTGTATTCTGCTAATGCGGGATAATCCCTTACCACTTCTCCATAGGTTTTCTTTTCTATTAGCATTCCATAATATAAAGGGATATAATACCTGTTCATCTTTTTTACAATTTCAGATTCTGTATCGCCTTGAAACAATCGTATTCTCCTTTCAATTTCGAGCATATGCTCATACCAGGTTTTAAAGAAAGTTCCATCCGAAATAACCCCCGCCAGGTCAAACTCATTTGCGAGGACAGGCGCTAAAGCACTCCCCATGCTGGAGCCATATACAATGATCTTATTCGGATCGACATAGGGTTTGGATTTCAAACTTTTGATAGCCGCCTTATAACCCGCTAGGTCTGTAAGAAAGTCGGATTTACTGCAGTCTCCTTCGCTGTCACCTACCCCTGGTTTTTCTATACGCATTACCACCATTCCAGATTTTTCTACCAAATCTTTAATGGTTTGCACCCAATTCCCCGACCTTCCGGGGTAGGTCTCTATACTAGAACAACTGAGTCCCCCGATGAGAATTATGGCTGCTTGTTTCCCGACTTTCCGGGGTTTTGTAATGATCGTTCTCTGGGTAATACCATAGGTCGAAATGACCTCTTCATAAAA
Organism: Flavobacteriaceae bacterium; assembly: GCA_040830565.1. Classification (GTDB taxonomy): domain Bacteria; phylum Bacteroidota; class Bacteroidia; order Flavobacteriales; family Flavobacteriaceae; genus JAFMPW01. The sequence continues at coordinate 15,518 of JBFOMC010000331.1, read as the reverse complement.
GGTATCCAGATTTGAATGTTCTTCCAGGGCCAAAGCATTAAAGCTAAGCTGAGCTTCAACCCATTCATCGCCTCTTAGGGCCACTACTTTTGTAAGTTTGCCGGCTCTTAAACCATATGAAATATCACTCCATTCATTTTCATTGCTTATGAGTACATCATCTACCTTCAGCAGTAGGTCGCCCGACATAAAACCCGCTTTTTCAAGAGGACTACCGGACGATATTGACCTTATTAAGGCTCCTGGCTGATTTGGAGATGCCATAGCTATTTGAGCCTCCCAGCTGGCTCTTCTTCCGAGCCTTTGGGCATCTGAATTCAGAGCAAAACAGGAGAATGTGATTATGGATAATAAAAGGGAATAAGGGGAAGTTCTCATCGTCATAACTTTTAAGATTTCCTTAAAGTTAGATTGCCTAATTTTAGCTTTTATCGCATTTATACCAGGAGCATTCTTTTTTATGTGAACTGGAGCTGAAGCATGATTTGATTTTCGAGCGGGATGAGACTAAACAGTAATTTTTATCTTTTTAATTCTAGAATAGCTACCCATCTGCTGTTCTGGGTGCTGTATTTTATACTTTTTGGATTTATCTGGGCTGGCGAAAAAGGATATCTGGCATCTTTTTACCTGGAGTTTGTACTGTTGCCTACTCGAATTATGGCGGTATATGTTACGATCTATTTCTTACTGCCGAAATACCTGCTCAAGAGAAAATTTGGTCAGTTTCTTTTGGGATATGCGCTTACTCTGCTGCTTGCAGGAATCCTACAAAGAATATTTATTCATCTTTTTTATGAGAACCTCTTATTGAATGACCCTTCTGCAGGATTGTTCAGTATAAAAATGCTGATCAGGGCCATTGTACTTATTAATACTACTGTTTTATTGGTTCTTGGTGTAAAGCTATTTCAACTATGGTCCATTGAAAATCAAAAAAATCAACCGGGTCCTAATGGTATTTTGGAAATTAAAGCCAATAGGAGAATTCACCGAGTATCTCTGGAAGATATTCTGTTTATTGAAGGGCTTGGAAATTACGTGGTGTATAACCTGCAAGATAATACCAAATTAACGGCATATGGCACCATAAAAGATACTCTGGCCGGTTTGCCAGACTTTTTTGTACGGGTACACAAATCCTATATCGTAAATAAGAAGCATATCAAATCATATGACACTTCTACCATTGCCATTAGAAATCATATGGTCCCGAGAGGTAAAAGTGTCACAGATCAATTATTACTCAATTGAGAGCTTAAATCCCTTAAGATTCTAACTCCAACACCTCGGTAACTCCAGGTATCGGGGCATCATAATAACCATCCGCATTGGGAAGCACCGGAGGAGCAACATCCCAACCAAAGGTGGAGGGCATGATACTTCTTCCCTTGTTAAGCGCATCATCAAAAGTGATTAACTGACCCGAATATGTGGCCATTCTTCCAAGTATAGCTGTCATGGTTGTTTTAGCAGCATGTTCTGCATCGCTGATGACATTCCCGGCCTTTATTGCGGCAAATAATTCATCGTGTTCTGTTTGATAGGGGTTAGGATCTTCTTCACCTTGATGTTCATAAATAGTATTGCCATCGTAGCCGGTAATTATCCCTTTGTTTTGAGAATCGGTATAGATTTTTCCTTTGGTCCCTTGAAAACTTTCAGACACATTGGTGATACAACCTTTTTGGTGTCTGCACTGACTGGAGATCACGGCTCCGGAAGGATAGGTAAATTCTACAAAATGATGGTCAAAGATCTCTCCATGATCCTTACCCTTTCTTACTTCTCTGCCACCCATACCTTGAGCGTGTATTGGGAATTCCCCTATAAACCAATTGGCAACATCTATATTATGGATGTGCTGTTCTACGATATGGTCTCCGCACAACCAGTTAAAATAATACCAATTGCGCATTTGATATTCCATTTCGGTTTGGCCTTCTTTACGCTCTCTAACCCACACACCACCGCTGTTCCAGTATACCTGGCCAGAAACGATTTGCCCCATTTTTCCATCTCTAATATGATCCAGGCAGGCTAAATAGTTTTTCTGATAATGGCGTTGCAGGCCTACTACTACATTTAATTCTTTCTGCTTGGCCAACTCAGCTGCCGCCAAAACCTTTCGGATCCCGTGGGCATCAGTAGCGACGGGTTTCTCCATAAATACATGTTTGTTTTGGTTTACCGCATATTCAAAATGCATAGGGCGAAACCCAGGAGTGGTGGTTAGGATCACCACATCAGCAAGATCAATAGCATTTTTATAAGCATCAAAACCTACGAACTTGTGCTCTTCCTTAACCATTAAACGATCAGTATCTCCAAACTTCTTGGAGAGATTGTTATAACAACTGTCTAAACGATCTTTAAAGGCATCGGCCATGGCCACAAGCCTTACATTCTCTTTGGTACTAAGCGCTTGCATTGCCGCTCCTGTACCCCGGCCACCACAACCGACCAGAGCAATTTTAAGGACGTCTTCTCCTAAAACATGGGCAGATGCAGCTACATCTAAGGGCATGGTAAGCATCCCTCCGGCAACTATGGCCGTATTCTTAACGAAGTTTCTTCTAGACACCTTGTTCTTGTTTTTTTTCATCTTTTTACCTTTTAATAATCATCTATGGCTTCTAACCAATATTTTTCTATTTCCTCTTTAGAAGGTGTGTTTTTGGGTCGCACAATTCTAAATCCAACATGGGAGGCATTCGTAAACCACCAGCGACTCTTGGGGATTTGCGGATCAATTCTCTTCCAGGCAGCCTTGGAACCAATGCGGGCAGCAGATCTTAATTTTGGAGCTTCATCTTTCCAGGAACCACCGCGGACAGCCCTTGGATACAAGTCGGTAGGTCTTACCCAGGGGTTTGAAGTAAGATCTGTATCCCGGTTTAGGTATCCGTTTTTGTCGAACTGATCCATGGTCCATTCTGCCACATTTCCATGCATATCATATAACCCAAAAGCATTCGGTTTTTTACTACCAACCTTTTGGTATTTATTACCGCTGTTATTTATATACCAGGCGTATTGCCCAAGCCCTGTGCTATCTTTTCCAAAAGCGTAATCCTCAGTGCTTCCGGCTCTACAGGCGTATTCCCATTCGGCTTCAGTGGGCAAACGATAAAACTTGCCGGTCTTAGCACTCAGCCATTTACAGAAAGTAAGTGCCGCATATTCCGTGATATTCACCACCGGGAACCCCTTTCTTCCCATCCCGTGACTCATATCTACATAAGGCGTTGTAGCAGCAGCAATGCCATCTATATCTATAGCTACTTCCTGTTCCAGGTTTGGATTTGTTACCCCATCTATACGTCTTTCGGCGAACAGCTGATACTGATCCCAGGTTATTTCGTAAGCACTCATCCAAAAGTCATCAACCGCAACCTTATGTACTGGAGTCTCTTCCGGAGCCCCACTATTACTCCCCAGGAGAAAACTACCGCCATTAATGGGTTGCATCTTTATGATCTCTTTGCTTCCTGAAATGACTTCTTCATAAGCTTCGAACGTCTTTTTTACCCGCTTGCTTTTTTGTGATTGAAAGGAGGTTGCTACCACCAATACCGCAAAGAGCACTGGGATTAGGGCATTTCTATGAGACATGATCTACTTTAGGCTATTGATGCAACTTCCTAAATTATTCAATTGGCGCCAGATAAAAAAATTGGTGAGGATTTAATCCAATTTCTCGGTTAATTGTTTAAAAGTTTGTCTGGCATTCTTTTTATTGTAGAGAATGTCAAAAACGGCATCTATGATTGGAGTTCTCGCCTGCTTGTGGAATTTTGATTTTAGCTGATAGGCACTTTTAGAGGCGTAGTAACCTTCAGCGACCATATTCATTTCCATCATGGCGCTCTTCACCGTATACCCCTTGCCTATCATATTGCCGAACATGCGATTACGGCTGAAAGTGGAATAGGCTGTCACTAGCAAATCACCCAAATAAGCAGAGTCATTGATGTTCCTATCTATTTTGTAGATCTTTTTAGTGTATCGCTTCATTTCGCGGATGGCATTGCTCATCAACACGCTTTGAAAATTGTCTCCGTAGCCGAGACCATGAGCTATGCCTGCGGCTACTGCATAAATGTTTTTGAGCATTGCGGCGTATTCTGTTCCGATGATGTCTTTGGAAACATTGGTTTTGATGTAGTCACTTTTTAAAACATTGGCCAATTGTTCGGCCTTTTTGGTATCCACGCAGGCAATGGTTAAATAAGAAAGACGTTCCAGGGCTACTTCTTCTGCATGGCATGGCCCCGTTATAACCCCTATATTCTCAAAGGGTATATTGTACTTTTCATGAAAATGCTCACCAACTATTAGGCCTGTTTCCGGAACAATACCTTTAATCGCAGAGAAGATGATCTTATCTTCTATGGAGACTTTTAGCTTTTTAAGTTCTTCATTTAGAAAGGCAGAAGGAATGGCAAAGATCAAAACATCTGCGGATGTGATCGCCTCGTTAATATCATCTGTAAGTTGTAGCTGGTCTAAGTGAAATTCGACTGAGCTCAGGTATTTGGGATTATGCTTGTTGATCTTAATGTAATCAACTGCTTTGGAGTTACGCATGTACCAACCTATGGTATCCAGGTTTTCTGACAACATTTTCACAATAGCTGTGGCCCAACTGCCACCACCTATAACTGCAAATTTTGGAGCTTTTTTCATCAAAAGAATTAAAAGCACAAAAGTAATCAAATTCGAAACCATGGATAAAATACTAATAATCAATGACATACAAACCTGGCACGATGCTTGTTTTCTTATTCATGAATCGAAACACCAAGAACTATGAAGGCGATAAAACTACTTACGGGACTAGTATTTATAGGAATATTTTCGAGCTCCTGTTATACGGAAGTAATTGTTGAGGACGAATTTATTGAGGAATCGGCCTTTAATACGGATCGTGTGTTACAATCCTATGATCTGTGGTATGTAGATATTAATGAAACCACTGGAGGTGGTGAAGTACCCTTTCTACAAAAGGCGTTCACCATCAGTTTTGACCGGGGAATTTTTCTGGCGAACAATAATATCGTGGGGATAGGAAAAACAGGAGGAGGTTTGGGAATAGAAGTAGGGTATTACGATGCGTTAAGAGCCGCAGTGGAAATAGATCATGATGTTGATGGAAGGTGGTTGTTGGAAGTATATGTAGTGAATGCCAATACGCTGGAGTTGTACGACGCATCTACAGATACCTCCTATATTATAAGAGGTTATCAAAGAAGCAACTTTGATTACGATATGGTCTTCTACAACAACATTGACTACTTCTTACAGGAGTATCAGGCCTGGGAAAAGGTATTCACTAGTGAGGAAGGTGCTTTAAACGACTTTGATGATGAGAATTACCTCCAATTTTTATCAGGGAATAGCGGGAGCTTTTTTAGATCCTCAGTAGATGCCGTTGGGACCCCTATTAATAGTATTCAATGGGATTATGAGGGAGATTACCAGGTTTATGACGTGGTAAACGACGAAACGCTCAAAACTTTAACACTCGATTATGACTTTTTGGGCAATGATTACTTCGAATTATACGTTATTAATGACGGTACTATAGAATTATATCATCCTGATAGCGGTACGGTATATGAGTTTAAAGGGAGAGGATATATAGAGTATCTAAAACAGGGTAAAAGCAGCGTTGGCAAGAAAAGAAAGAAAACAAAGCTTCCTGTCATGAATGTGAAACGCAAAAGAAAGTAAACAATTCTTCTTACGACTAAGGAGTAGATTATAAAAGTTTTTTGGTTGGTTATTTAGTTAGAGATCGCCCTGAGCAGTTTTGTTCAGGGCGATTTTTTAGTTTTAACCACGGCATTTCTTCTGGTGGTAGTGAGTCTTTTCCTAAAACTCGATGGATTCTCTAAAGCTATTTTTTTAAAAGTTCTATTGAAGTATGAAAGGCTTTCAAATCCACTCTCGTAACAGGTTTCGCCTACGTTATTGCCTGCAAGTAACAGCCGCTTTGCCTGGCTAATTCTATATTGGTTCAGAAAGTTTACAAAGGTTGTGCCTGTAGCCCGCTTAAAATATCTACAAAATGCCTCCTTCCCAAGATTGCAAAGGGCAGCAACCTCGCTTAGGTGTATTTTTTGTTGATAGTGCTCGTCTACATAGGCATAAATATCCCTGAGCCTATTTTGTTCCTGCTTTCTATAGGTGTTCACAAAGGGTTTATCATGCAATAGCGTAAATTCTTTGCTATGAGCCAGCAATTTCAGAATCTTAAAAACTTCAAGAAAGAACTCAAACGGATCCAGGGTATGGAGTTGTTGCATTTTTGCCCCGACCTCTTTTTTGATATTCCCGGTGAATGCTATTCCATAGCTCGAACGCTCTAATAAGGTATTGATAGCCAGCAGCTCGGGGATACCATGAATAAAGGAGCTTTTAAAATCAGGCTTTATATGTAGCACATCTTTTTTGTAGTCCGTCTTAACCCCGTGATCAAAGTTTAGATGTGGGATATTTGAACCAATTAGGACCAAATCGCTTTCATAATAGGAAGAGATATGATCCCCAACATGTCTGGTAGCACTAGCTCCTTCTATATAAACGATCTCAAATTCCGGATGAAAATGCCAATAAAATAGGTCGTTAAGTCGTGGATTGTGAAGCAGACGAAAAGGGCTGTCTGTTCCGGGATTGATGGTCTCTAACTGAATTTTCATATCAAAATTTACGTAAATTATTCAATTTTTAGATAAATTTTTTATAAAAAATCAATATTGTTCAAATATTGATCAATATTACGGTGGAGATCTTTGCATCACTCCAATAATTTTGAAACTGAAATTTAAAAGTAAAGTAATATGGAAAAGTCAATAGATAAATTGGAAATGGCCAATAAGGCGCATGAAGAAATTCCTGGAAATCCTTCAACGGCCACCAGCAGCAGTCAAAGACTAAATGATAGATCTAATGGAGTGCCCTTAAGAGTGCTTTCTGAGGAGGATTGGAAATTCTGGATGCACAATGGATATATAGTAATTAAGAATGCGATCTCCAGAGAACAGGCTAAGAAGACCGCAAATTTTCTGTGGGAGTTTGAGGAAAAGGACCCGAACAATCCGGAGAGCTGGTATGCTCCCCCCAGAGCGGAAATGAAAATGAAAGAATTAACGGGCACCGGAATGGTGGAGGTATATAACCATCAATTGTTGTGGGAGAACAGACAGACACCTAGAGTATATGATGCATTTGTAGATATCTGGGGAACAGAGAAGTTATGGGTTACTATTGATAGAGCGAATCTTAATTTCCCTATCCGTCCGGGTTTTGAACAAAAAGGGTTTATTCATTGGGACTATGATCCTGAGACCAGACCACAGAACGTACAAGGTGTACTGGCTCTTGCGGATCAGACGGATGAAAATATGGGCGGATTTCAATGTATCCCTTGGCTCTATAGAAACTACGACAGTTGGAAATTAACACAACCAGAAGATCGTGATCATTTTCAACCCGATATTTCTGAGCTTGGAGACAAAATTGTTAAGGTAAAAATGAATGCCGGCGATTTACTCATATTTAACAGCACAGAACCTCATGGCATAAGACCCAATAAATCTGAGGACAAAGTGCGTATTGCTCAATATATTTCTATGATGCCCGCTGAAGAAGACAACGAGGCCCAGAGACAATGGCGAATTAATTCGTGGAAAAATCGAGTGGCTCCGGAGGGTTATGCCTTTCCCGGGGACCCTAGAAATTGGGAACAGACAAAATACAAAACAGCTGAGCTTACCAGCCTGGGGGAAAAACTTCTCGGTCTAAAGGAATGGTAGCCAAATAATTTTTACTTTCGACTGCAGATCAACCAAGCCAAATAGTTATGCTGTCTAATCTCAGCCTTTGGGACATTCTCATTATTGTCATCTATTTTGGGATCATATTGTGGATTGCACAATGGGCCTCAAAGAGCCGTTCGACTTCAAAGGGAGCTGTTGATTATTTTCTGGCAGGCAAAAATCAGGGATGGTTGGTGGTTGGAGCATCGTTGTTTGCTTCCAACATTGGTTCTGAAATTATCCTGGGAGTTTCAGGAGCAGGTGCCAGGGCGAGTATGCCCATGGCAAATTTTGAGATCATTGCTTCCCTGGTATTGATCCTGCTAGGATGGGTCTTTGTGCCTTTCTACATTAGGACCGGGGTATACACTATGCCAGAGTTTTTGGAAAAACGATACTCCAAAAGCTGCAGAAATTATTTGTCTGTAGTCTCTATTCTGGCCTATGTGATCACCAAAATATCACTGATAATTTTTGCCGGAGCTCTGGTCTTTGAAACCATAGGCATCCCCTTTTGGACGGGAGCCATAATTACCGTAATTGCTACTGGTTTTTATACGGTGCTTGGCGGGTTAAAAGCTGTGATCTACACTGATATGGTCCAGGCGTTTATTCTGCTTGCAGGAACCATAGCAGTTACCCTATTTGGAATACATGCCCTGGGAGGCTGGGACGGGCTCATGGAGACGCTATCAGTTGCTGCTGAGCAGCCGGGGAACCCGCCCAAAGAGCGTTTCTTCAATTTATGGCGGCCTATGAACGATACCGAATACCCCTGGACCGGCATGCTGTTTGGAGCACCAATTCTCGGGATCTGGTATTGGTGTACCGATCAATACATAGTACAAAGAACCCTTTCGGCTAAAGATGTTAGTAACGCCCGAAAGGGAGCTCTTTTTGCGGGCTATTTAAAGTTATTACCTGTTTTTATATTCTTTATCCCGGGGGTAATCGCCTATGCCTTATTACAAAAAGGAGAGATAAGTTTTGCCTTGGACAACGCGGATCAGGCTTTGCCCACAATGATTACCAATTTCTTGCCACTGGGACTTAAAGGCTTGGCTATAGCCGGACTGTTGGCGGCCCTGATGAGTTCGCTTTCCTCAGCCTTTAATTCCAGTTCCACTTTGTTGACTATTGATTTCTATCGTCAGCGAAGGCCTGATGCTTCTGAGAAAGACCTGGTAAGATTCGGACAAATAGCCACAGTGGTTCTGGTATTGGTTAGCCTAGGGTGGATTCCTTTTATGAAGGCCTTGATGGGTGGAGGTATTTTTCATTACTTACAAAGTGTACAGGCCTATATTTCACCTCCCATAGCCGCTGTCTTTCTTTTTGGTCTTTTTTATAAATGGATCAATGCCAGGGGAGCCATCGTGGCTTTGTGGACGGGCTTTGGGCTGGGCATCTTTAGGTTGGTTACAGAATTTTTAAGTAAGGAGGGAACCATTGTGGTAAGTGAAGGATCATTTCTTGGATACTTTTTAGGAATAAACTTTCTTCACTTTGCTTTATTCCTTTTCCTTTTCTGCGCGGCAGTACTCATGTTGGTTAGTAAAACGGGCAAAATACAATCTGAAGCCGTGTTACAAGCCGTTACTTTTCAAAAAACGGAGACTCCGGTTAAATGGAAATGGACCACGGATACCATTTTGACGGTGATTTTAATTGTACTCGTGCTTGTTCTATGGGGAATTTTCAGTTCATGGGGTATCGCACAGTAGTATGCAGAATTAACACCCTCGAAAATTATCAGTTCAACAATTCTTTTTGAAAATAGGGTCGGTCCGGAATAAGTAGTTATTTTTGCGCCCTTAAATTCACAAGGAATTGAAGAAATATTTAAATCTGTTTGATTTTTCTCAAGAAGTCAATTATAAGACAGAGGTGCTTTCCGGAATTACCGTTGCCCTTGCCCTGGTACCAGAGGCTATTGCCTTTGCACTAATAGCCGGACTTTCACCACTTACAGGACTGTATGCGGCATTTGTGATGGGTTTGGTAACCTCAATTTTAGGAGGTAGACCGGGTATGATCTCGGGAGCTACCGGCGCCGTTGCCGTTGTGATTGTTGCCTTAGCCCAACAACATGGCATAGAGTATGTTTTTGCTGCCGTAGTTTTGGCAGGATTGATACAGATGCTCGCGGGCTTTTTGCGCTTGGGGAAGTTCATGCGACTCGTACCACATCCTGTGATTTTTGGGTTTGTAAATGGTTTGGCTATTATCATCTTTCTATCTCAACTTGATCAGTTTAAAACTGCAGATGGCCATTGGCTTTCGGGGACCGCCCTTATTACTTTTTTGGGCCTGGTACTCCTGACCATGTTGGTGATTTGGGGCCTCCCAAAACTGAGTAAAATTGTACCCTCTTCCCTAGTCGCCATTTTGCTTGTTTTCGGTATTGTTCTGTTGTTTGATATGGAAACCAGATCTATCGGGGATATAGCATCCATTCAAGGAGGGTTCCCACCTTTTCACCTCCCGCAAGTTCCACTTAATTTGGAGACTTTTAGAATTATTTTTCCTTACGCAGCTATAGTTGCCGGGGTGGGATTAATAGAAAGTTTGTTGACACTAAACATTGTGGATGAAATTACGGAAACCCGAGGAAGGGGCAATAAAGAGGCCGTTGCCCAGGGAACGGCTAATGTGCTTTCCGGTTTCTTTTCCGGGATGGGAGGTTGCGCTATGATTGGGCAGAGCCTGATAAATACCTCAAATGGAGCAAGAGCCCGTCTCTCGGGGATTGTAGCTGCTATTATGCTTTTGGTATTTATCATGTTTGGAGCCGACCTTATAGAACAAGTTCCTATGGCTGCGCTCACGGGTCTTATGATCATGGTAGCTTTAGGAACCTTTGAATGGGCTAGCCTTAGGACGTTTAGAAGAATGCCTAAGTCTGATGTTTTGGTAATGGTTTTGGTTACTTTGGTTACCGTATTCCTGCATAACCTCGCTTTGGCCGTGCTGGTTGGGGTGATCATTTCTGCTTTGGTTTTCGCCTGGGATAATGCCAAGCGTATTAGGGCCAGAAAACATATTGATGAGCATGGCGTAAAGCACTACGAAATATATGGCCCCTTATTTTTTGGGTCGGTAAGCATGTTCAATGAGAAATTTGATGTCTTAAATGACCCTGACGAAGTGGTAATCGATTTTAAGGAAAGCAGGGTAGTAGACATGTCTGCTATTGAAGCCTTAAATAAGATTACCGAACGCTATATGAAAGTAGGCAAAACAGTGCATCTTAAGCACCTTAGCAGGGACTGCAAGCGCCTCTTAAAAAATGCGGATACCCTTATTGAGGTCAATGTGCTGGAAGATCCCACCTACAAAGTAGTTGTAGATAAAGTTTGATGCACAAGCCGTCAATCGCAAATTAAGCCTCATCTTGCATGCGAATCCATTCTTTAACCACATTTTGTAGCTGCTCTTTTTTGTCTTCGATCTCCTCCAAGGTAGAAAATTTGGCCACGCGTCCTTCTTTCCCATCTCCTTCTAAAATACCAGAATTGTCTTGGATAAAGGCACCTTTGTGAAACATCAGGCTGACGTGTTTTTTGGCGTTCATGAAGTAAGAAGCCATATTCCCTTTATACATAAAGGTGGGGCTTCTCCACTTAATGGTTTCTTCAATTTTTGGATCTGTAGCTAGGATGATTTCCCTGACCTTTTGGATTTCGGCATGCATAGGATGTTGTTTTTCTCTAAGAAAAGCATCAACCTGCGGATTAATATTCATAGTAAACTTTTTATGATTGATGAATGGGTTTGCTAAGCTTTAAGGTAGTGAATTATTTTTTGCTTTCACCTGGAAGAATAAGGCAGAGGCCATAAAGGCCAGGGATATCCCTAGGATAAAGTCTTCCAAATCCTGATGGATGCCAAAGTAATTTTTAGCCACTAAACTGAATCCTAGAAGAAGGCCACCAAGAATGATCAATGTACGTGTTTTACTTTCCATAGTCTCTGGTTATGATGTTGAACATAACTATTAGTGTCGTTTATCATGAATTCGTTACAGTTGAGTTTTGGTTATTGTAATTAAAAGGTGCAACGGCCTTGTTTAAGCAAAAAAATGCCCATATCTATTGACTAAAAGATACAGGCATTAAAGTAAATAAGGTTTTCTATCTATAGGGTTCGAAGGTACTCAGCTACTGCTCTGGCATCTTCCTCACTTAAGTTCTGATTAAGCATAATAGCATTGTTGTATTCCTTTAGCAAGGCTTTTGCAATAGGATCTTCTTTCAACATTCCATCCGGATTAAGAATCATGTTCATAACCCATTCCGGACTTCTTCTTTCATAAATTCCTTTCATAGCAGGTCCTATCATTCGCTGTTCAGCCTGGTGGCATGCTATGCAGATGGTATTGAAGGTCTGGCCTCCCTTTTCTGCCATTGCCGTGTCTATTTCGTCACCAAAGTCAACCGAAGTTATGGGTCCAACACCTTTATTATTAAGATCTACAGGAACTCCTTCAGATGCCGTTTCCTCAGGTTTGTCTTCCTTTTTAGTGCGGCTCATTTCGAAACCTTCTTTTTTCTCTTCCTTTTTTTCTTTCCCTCCGCAGCTTGCTATAAAAGCTCCCAGGACAAATAAGACAAGTAATTTTTTCATGTTCGACTGATTTTAGAATTACTAATATAAGGAATACATTCACTTATAGAAGCTCTTCCAGAAATTTTAAGGCTCTTTTCTCATTATAATAACAATTTTCCCTGTCATGGAAGCCCACATGACCTCCGTAAGTTGGTGTTTCCAGATAAATAGCCGGGTTCCTCTCAGCGATATGGTAGGGATAACATTCAGGTCCCAGGAAAGAATCGTTCTTTGCGTTTAAAATAAGACTAGGAATACGAATATTGGGTAAGAACTGCAAGCAGTTACATTGGTCATAGTAGTCTATTGCATCTTCAAAACCGTGGGCCCTGCTAGTGTAAATATCGTCGAAATCTTTAAGGGTGTTAACTCTTTTGATGTCTTCATTCGTTATGATCTCTGGAAAAAGTAATTGTTTTTGACGCAGTTTTGCTACCAGATGATTCTTAAAACGCTTGGCGTATAGGAAGTTTTTTGGCTTCAGCAATTCAATCAGGGAGCTGTGTAAACTACAGGGAACGGAAACTGCAATTACGGCCTTAACTTCTTTAGCGAGGTCCGGGCGTTCCCCTACATATTTTAGGGCCATATTACCTCCCAAACTAAATCCCTTGATATAAATTTCTTTGTACTTCCCCTTCCCTAGAATGTGCTGTATCACAATTTCCAGATCCTCTGTTGCTCCGGAATGGTATGAGCGATATAAGCGATTAGTCTCTCCACTACATCCTCTAAAATTGACAGCACAGGTGTCGTAGCCCTCAGGAATAAGAACCCTGGCACTTCCCGTAATATAAGGCCGTTGCCCATTGCCCTCGAGCCCGTGTAATAGAATAACAACTTTTTGAGTGGACTTTTTTGCAAAAGACCAATCGAGATCCATAAAGTCGCCATCATGAAGCTCCAAACGCTCTCTTTGCTGAGAGGGTGGTATTACACGTCTGAACAAACCAGAATAAATAGTAGAAAAGTGTCCATTGCGGAACGCAATTGGAGGACTATACTGGGAGGTAACTATTGGCATTTGGTTAAAGTATCAGGTATTGGGTTTACACAAAACAGACCTGGATAATGCTACTTTGGATAGGTTTCAAGTACTTTGATTTGCTGCTTTACCGCTTCGGTAAACTCGTTTTTCAGCTCATCCACGAGGGTGGCTACAGGGAGGGTATTGTCTATGCTGGCAACACCCTGTCCAGCAGACCAGATGGTCTTCCAGGCCTTTGCCTCTGTATCTAGTTCCTTGCCGAAATCTATTTTGGTATCCTTCTTTAAGTCCTCTTGAGTAATTCCTGCCGCCTGCAAGCTGGGTCCAAGAAAATTGGCATGAACACCAGAAATAGCCGCGGTGTAAACCACATCACTGGAACCGGCTTCTACGATCATTTTTTGATATGCTTCAGGAGCTTTACTCTCTTTTGTATTGATAAACCTTGTTCCCATATACGCCAGATCTGCTCCCATTTGCAAGGCTGAGGCAATATCTCTTCCGGTGCTTATGCAACCAGACAAAACAATGGTCTTGTTGAAAAATTTCTTCACTTCGGCAACCAGGGTCATGGGATTGATGGTGCCGGCATGGCCCCCGGCTCCAGCGGCTACCAGAATAAGTCCGTCTACCCCTGCTTCTGAGGCTTTCTCCGCATGACGTTTTTTAATGATATCATGGAAGACCAGTCCGCCATAGCTATGTATCGCATCTACCACCTGTGATACGGCGCCCAAGGAGGTAATGATCAATGGGACTTGATGCTTCATGCATAATTTCAAATCCGCTTCCAATCTTGGGTTGGTTTGGTGCACAATGAGATTCACCCCAAAAGGGGCTGCCTTCTTTCCAGTCTCCTCTTCAAATGACTTAAGAGCCGATTTTATTTGAATTAACCATTCCTCAAAACCTTCACTGCTTCTTTGGTTTAGAGCAGGAAAGGTTCCTACAATGCCATTTTTACAACATTCAATAACCAATTCGGGTCCGGAAATGAGAAACATGGGGGCTGCAATTGCCGGAAGCGACAAGTCTTTAATAAAAGGTGCGTTGGTGCTCATAGTCTAGTTTTGAGTTTTAAAAATAGGGAATAATTTTATCTGATATTCTTCTGCATTTTCCAAAACTATGGTATTTTTGGAATTCTTATGCACGCATAATAAAATACTTTTTAGAAATGTACATAAAAGAGTTCGAAATTAGGTGGAGTGATGTAGATGCCAATAGACATTTGGCCAATAGTGCCTATGTGAATTTCATGAGTCATACCCGGATGGCCTTCTTATGGGAATTGGGATTTGATCAGAGAATTATGCAGAGCAAGCAAATAGGGCCTGTAGTTTTTTATGAGCATATGTACTATTTCAAAGAAGTATTCCCTGGTAGGCCCTTAAAGGTTTCCCTAGAAGTTATTGGACTAAGTGAAGATGGAATGTTCTTTGAATTCAGACATAACTTTTATGACAGTAAGGGCAGAAATGTTGCGCATTGCGAGATGATGGGAGCCTGGATAAATTTAAAAGCAAGGAGTTTAACGGCACTCCCTCCTGAATTGTTAAGTGTTTGGGAAAAGATAGATAAACCGGAAGATTTTAAAGTACTTACCAAAGAAGATACCCGGAAGCACGCTAAGAAGCCTGTGCACCTGGTTTAGGTTTGCGGCTGGCGAGGTAGACCCCGATAAGCACCAGGGAGGCTGCCAGAACTTTTACGGTAGTAAGGCTATCCTTTCCCATAGCAACGGCAAAGAGAATGCCAAGCAAAGGTTGTACATAAACAAAGGCGCTCAAAGTGGAAGCTCTTAGTTGGGTTAAAGCAAAAATGTTGAATAGATATGTACAAAATGTAGTACCTACTACCACAAAAATAATTTTCCACGCGGCTTCAAAAGGCATTGTACTCCACTCAATTTCCGTGAGTTCCTGAAAACCAAAAGGAAGACAAATTAAGATTCCTATGGTAAAGAGCCATTTCATAAAAGTAAAGGGGTGGTATTTCTCAATTAGGATTTTGGCAACGATTAAATACGATCCATAAAAAATGGCATTTAATATGATCAGGGCGTTGCCCGCGGGAATATTGGGAGCGTCCTGGCGTAT
>JBFOMC010000330.1:0-4543 GCA_040830565.1 Flavobacteriaceae bacterium | reverse complement strand
TAGAAGCGCTATATAAAAATTGCCAGCAATTAAAATCCACCCTTTGGTTTATGGATGATGAAATGCTCTTTTTAGAGCGCTTGCTCAACTCATACGTCTTTGAACCGAACACCCCAAACCTCTTTGAAAGACTTAGTGATTATTTGGAAGGTTTAAAGGAACATAAAGCCAAAAAAGATCAGCTGGTTAAGGCTTTATCTAAGCATGAACAATTTCTGGGAGGTATGATGGATTGCAAAGACAAGGCATGTGATGATACCTTTTACAAACAGCATGAAGTTTTACAAGCAGAGCTGTTTCAATGCACAGAAGATTTTAACAAACTTAAATCCGAGATCTTCAACTATGCCGGGGGTATCCTCAAAAAAAGAAAACCCAGTGCTTTGTAAAGTGCTCCTGTAGGTGAACAGAACTGATCATTGTCATTTTAATTCTCTCACACTTCACCTAACTTGGTCTCAGTTCAGTTTCCAGACATAAACCCGAAAAATGAGCCCAAAATATCGTTATATAGAATGGTTGAGTGCAGAAGAAATGCACGAGTCCTCCATATTGTGGTTCTCTACCTTGAAATTTATCAGGGACGAGCAGCTCTTTTTAAATAATCTCGTAAAATCGTACACCCTGCAATTGGTAGATTCCAAAATATTTGAGGAGAGTAAAAGGACTATTGCCGCGCTTCAAAGCCTGGAAAGAGATCTTGTATCACTTTTTAAGAAAGTGCAGGCCCATGAAAATCAGTTAGAAATTATGACCGATGATATTGACCAGCTAAAGATGGAAAGGGCCTATATAGAAACGCATAAAGAACTACAACTAAGTATGCATGAATACGAAAAGCGTTACCGGGAGATCAAAGAAAAACTCTTCGGGCTTATTTCAGGAATACTAAAAAAGAGTAAACAAAAAAGATTACTTAATTAAACTCCAGCTTTATGAAAAAGTTCATCCTTATTTCCCTTATCGCATTGGCAGGTTGCTCCTCTGTAAGTCTAGTAGAGAATTGGAAAAATCCGGATATCGTATTGTTCGATGCCCATAAAGTCTTGATTGTTGGTATGACTCCCAATGAATCGGCCAGAACAAGTTTTGAGACCAAGTTGAAACAGGAATTCACTAAAAGAGACGTTGAAGCCATGAGGAGTTTAGATGTTTTTGATATCAGCTTCACCGATACCAGAAAAACCGAAGAAGAACTGGATGAGGTAGAACAAAGTCTGCTCGACAAGGGTTTTGATGCCATCCTTTTCACAAAAATCACAGGTTCCGAAGACCGTCAAAGTTTTATGAAAACCATTTCCAAATGGGATAATTATCGTGGCCGTTTTAATGACGATTACCTGGGACACCAGGATATTTATTATGATGAAGGCTACTACGACACCTTTACCGTTTATCACGCCCAAACTACCTTATACTGTATCTGTGAAGGCAAAGAAAGGGCAATGATATGGAGAGGAAGTATAGACATCACTGATCCGGAGAACATAGAAAAATCCGTCAGGGACTATATAAAGCTAGTAGTATTTTCTATGGAGGAGCAAGACTTGATTTTTCGCAAGGAGAAGAAAGAGGAATCGGAATCAGCCAAAGTTAGCAGCTGATATTTTGGATCTTACTATTGCCTTAATCTTATGAGCCCTCCAAATAAAAGATGATCGACATGAATTTGAAAAGCGAAGGCAATCAGCAAATGAAACTATTGGTATACAGCGCAAAAAAGTTTGAAATACCTTTTTTAAAGGAAGCCAACAAAGGCAATTTTCGGGTGACCTATACCGAGGAGGCCCTTGATTCCTCAACTGCAATTAAGGCGGCCAGTTATAAAGCCATTTCGATCTTCTCCGGCGATGATGCATCTACCCTGGTTTTAGAAAAGCTCTGGGAACTAGGAGTTCGCTACATTAGCATTAGATCTGCCGGGTATAACAACATCAGAATGAAAACAGCAAAGCGTTTGGGCTTTCAAGTTGCAAATGCACCTGATTACTCGCCCTACGCCATCGCCGAACATGCCACCGCCCTTCTATTGGCCTTGAACCGTAAAATAATATTGGCAGACAAGCAAGTGCATACTTATAATTTTCTGCAGGACGATCTTATGGGTTTCGACCTTCATGGAAAGACTGTTGGGATCATAGGAACCGGAAGAATAGGAAGTATTATGGTCAAAATCATGCATGGTTTTGGCTGTAATATTTTAGCAAATGATCTAAGCCCGGATAATGATCTTGTGGAATTATGTAATGTTACTTACACTACTGTTGATGAGCTCTGTAGAAAATCAGATATCATTAGTTTGCATATTCCGCTTACCTATGAGAACTATTCCTTTATCAATAAGAAAAAGTTAGACCTGATGAAGCCCGGAGTACTACTCATCAATACCGCCAGAGGTTCAGTGGTTGATACGTCAGAATTGATCAAGGCTCTGGAAGCTGGAAAGATAGGCGGGTATTGCGCTGACGTGTATCAACGAGAGAAGGGTATATTTTTTAGAGATAATTCTAAAACCGGGATCGCCGATGAAGAGCTAAAAACACTCATTTCTATGGACAATGTCTTGTTAACTCCACATCAGGGTTTTGTAACCAAAGAGGCCCTGACCAACATTGCCAAAACTACCTTCTACAATTTGGACTGCTGGGCTAAAGGTAAGGTAAGTGAAAATGAGCTGGGGCTTGAATTGCTCGTCTCATAAAATGGGACTAAAGATTTTTCCGAAGCCCTCCTTCAATTTTTCACTCCATGGCCTCTGTGTATGCTCTGCATAAGACAGTATCCTACTCACATTGCAATCTCTTAGAAAATCTTGTTTTAGGGATAGCGTAAAGGAGGCGTCGTAAACCAGTGCATTAACCTCATAGTTCTGTTCAAAACTCCTGCCGTCCAGATTTGCAGTTCCAATGCTGCTGATGGCATCATCACTTATCATAAGTTTGCTGTGCAAAAATCCATCCGGGAAGAGGTAAATCTTAACCCCAGATTTTAACAGAGGTTCAAAATAAGAACGTACACACCAACTCACAATCCTATTATCGGCATTTTCAGATACCATAAGCCTTACATCCAATCCGCCCAAGGCCGCAGTTTGTAAGGCCTGTAAAATTGGCTGACTAGGTATTATATAGGGGTTGATGATATAAAGGTATTTTGTTGCCAGGTTGATTATAGAAAAATAGGCCTGTTCCAAAGAGGGGAAATCATCATCAGGGCCACCGGACACTATTTGGACCATAGTGCCCAAAGGTCCGCCTTTGGTGTGCATAGCGGTCTGTAATGTTAAAGGCTCAAGGTATTGCTGACTCACCAAATACCAATCCATGGCAAAAACAGCGTCTAAATTGGCAGCTGCAGGACCTTGAAGACTAATATGCATGTCGTGCCAATTGCCCAGGGTCGGATCTCCCTTAAGGTATTTATCAGATATATTGATGCCTCCTGTAAATGCGAGTTGCCCGTCTACCACAATGATCTTTCTATGGTTCCTGTAATTCACAGAGGAGAGAAAGCGCCCAAATTTAAACGGTAAAAACGGATAGACCTCTACCCCAAGGGCCAGGAGTTGTTTTCTATAGGCTCTGCTTAAGGAAAAACTTCCAATCCCGTCATAAATCATCCTGATTTTGACTCCTTGCTCAATTTTGGTTTTAAAAACCTCCAAAAGTCTTTGGGCCAATTCACCTTCTTCAAAGATGTAATACTGTATATGAATTTGTGCCCTGGCTTCATTTAAGGCTTTGAAGATTGCCTCAAAGGTAGACTTGCCATCTTTTAGTACTTCTGTAGTATTGCCTAGGGTAGGTTTCATTTGGGAACTCCTAAAAGCCAGTTTCATCAGCTTTTGATATTTTCCGTCCATATAGGTCTCCTCCGGCACATTGGACCTGGCAGGATTTAAAAATTTCGCTTTCTTTAATTTGAGTAACTTGTTTTTCCTTCTGTTTCTACCTACCAACAAATACAATAGGATACCTCCTACGGGGATGGTGAAAATAGCCAAAAGCCAGGCCAATGTCTTTGACGGCTTGGCCCCGTGCAACAGTACACTAATCACCAGAGATATGGCAACTAATATGTAGAGAATAAGAAGAATTGTATTCAGCATGGATTACATATCATTAAATATACACGGTCTTTTGCGCAATTTGAGCCTTATAACTATGCACCAAATGCCGCGATTTCTTCTATGCATTAGCCCAGTACTTAACCAGGCTAATTAAAGCCAAAATATAGAAAGGAAGTGTTTCTTATTCCATGATAATGATCAGATTTTGAAACGGATAGGTTGCGGTGAAATTCAACCATAATAGCACAGAAATAAAGCTTAATTTTTTAGTATTTAGCGATTTACCGCGAAAATCTCAACTTCTCTTTGCTTTCCTTTGAGGGGTACGATTCCTAACCGCTCAAAACTAAGGGAGGTGTTTTCCAATTTGCGCATCAAATTCTCGGAGATCAGGAGCTCATGACCCAATTCATTGCATTTTTTTTGGATCCTGGCCGCAGTATTGACGGTATCTCCATGATAGGCGATTTCCTT
>JBFOMC010000329.1:0-4950 GCA_040830565.1 Flavobacteriaceae bacterium | reverse complement strand
TGTCATACTCAATAAAAATTTATGCTACCCTACAGGCAACAAGGCAATATTCAAGCAGTCTTCAAGAATAGTTCCAAACTTGAGTTTCACTAAAATAAGTTATTCCTCTCCAAGAAAAAAATCTTGCTTAAATCCAATTAAATACAGTTGTTTCTTGGCCCTGGTAACTGCGGTATACAGCCATCTTAGATATTCCTTGTCTATGCCGTTTGGCAGGTAAGGCTGTTCAACGAAGACAGTGTTCCATTGCCCTCCCTGAGACTTGTGGCAGGTTATCGCATAGGAGAACTTCACTTGTAGGGCGTTAAAATATTTATTGTTTTTTACGGCCAGGAATTTTTTGTATTTGGATTTTTCATCGGCATAGTCCTTTTGTACTTCCAAATAAAGCCTATTTCCTTCCTCATAGGGAAGCGAGGGCGTTTCTGCCATAATGGTATCCAGAAGCAAAACAGTCTCAAAAGGTCTTTGATTAGGATAATCTACCATCTGCACGCGCACCTCAGCAAATTTAAAACCGTACAATTCTTTTATTGCAAATATTTCAAGGACCTCAATGATATCACCATTAGCGATAAAACCTGCTTCGGAGTTTGGCCTCAGCCAAAAGTAGTTGTTCTTCACTACCATCATATAATCCCCTACCGCAAGATCATGTTCCAAATAAAGAATGCGCTCTCTTATGTTTTTGTTATAAAGGTTTGCCCGTTTGTTAGAACGAACGATAAATGCGGTCTCCTCTTTTCCATTAAGGCGATAAGATTCATCAATGGCATCCTGAATATCATATCCCTCAACAAGGCGCACAATATCTGTAAAGGGAGCAACATTAAACTGGAAGCTATCATAGAAGTTGCCCTGCAATTGCTCTCGTAGATTAGTGGCGTTGATCAAGATACCTGAATCTTCTGTCTGCCTCACCACCTCATCGAGCTCCATTAAAATAACCTCTTTATTATAGTTTACAGCAAGTTGCTTTTCATTAAGAGCCGGACTTAATTCCAGATGAACAGGGGGTAATTGTGCAGTATCACCAATGAGGATTAGTTTACACTTATGACCAGAATAAACAAATTGCAACAAGTCATCCAAAAGCGAGCCATTTTCAAAAAGTTTAGAGTCGGCCGGAATGTCCGGGATCATAGAGGCTTCATCAACAATAAAAAGGGTGTCTCTATGTTTATTGGGAGCTAGAACGAACCTAACCCCTCCTCCCCGCTCTTTCTTTGGAAAATATATTTTTTTGTGAATGGTGAATGCCTGAGTATTGGAATAGCTAGACATTACTTTGGCAGCTCTGCCTGTAGGTGCCATCAGTACCGCTTTTTTTTTAGTCTTCCAAAGATTAGTAACAATGTCGCCAACGATGGTGGTTTTTCCAGTACCGGCAAACCCCTTTAGCAAGAAAATCTCATCCCTTGAATCTGACAAAATGAACTGCGCCAATCTTTGAAGGGCCAAGTCCTGTTTTGGGGTTGGAACATGCGGGAATTGTTCCCTTAAAATCTTATAAAATGAAGGGGTTGTGAGCACAGTCATAGACCTTCAAAGATAATTAGGATTTTTGGGGTAAAAACTTTTACGATTAAAAAAAAATTGTAGATTTGTCATAATCACGTATTATAACTAACACTACTAAGAAATGAAAGCCGTAATTCAAATTGTACTTTGGATAGTCTGTATTATTCTAGGTTACCTTATTTATAGATCTGTTACCGGACCTATAGAATTTGCTAAGGTAAAGCAAGAACGCTTTTCTCAGGTTATTGCAAAGCTCAAGGATATTAGAAATTCACAAGAGGCATATAAGACCGTAAACGGGAAGTATGCCAATGATTTCAATTCGCTTGTCAAATTTGTAGACACCGGCAAATACACAATAACTCAGCAGCGAGATTCTTCTTATATGGAATTTGATCAAACGTATCAGATAGACTTGCTTAGAGAGGTAAAAATAATCGACACCCTCGGTTTTGTTCCGGTAAAAGACTCGCTCTTTAAAAATGATGACAGATACAAAACCATGATGAATGTCCCCTTTGCGCAAAACGGTGAGAAATTTACCATGAAGGCAGATGTAGTAGAAAAAAGTGGTTATAGGGCATCCGTTTTTGAGGCCTCGGTGAATAAGGATGTTGTACTGTACGATCAGCCGAAGGACTTGTTGTCTAGAGAAAATGCCCAGATCAGTGTAGAGGAAGTTAATGGAAATGCAATTAAAGTGGGCTCACTAACCGAAGTGAGTACAAGTGGTAACTGGCCACCAATCTATGACAAAAAAGGAGATCAATAATCCGGAAAACACTCTGGATAGTTATCATAAATTGTCCATTCAGGTTAGCTTGAATGGACTTTCTTTTTGTGTTTTTGATACAATTGGAAATACCATTCCTCTTAGCAGGCATTTAGATTTTGGCAAAGAGTTATCTCCCTATGAGGTTCAAAAAGAACTCCAAGAATTACTGAGGACTCATGAAGTGCTCAACTATCAATTTTCCGAAGTAGTTGTAATTCACAGAAACAATTTGTTTAGCCTGGTACCTAAGGCACTTTTTAATAAGGAAGAGCTTCCTAACTATCTTAAATTCAATGCCAAAATACTGGCAAATGATCTTATCGCATTTGATGAAATAGACAGTTACGATATAGTAAATGTCTATGTCCCATTTGTGAACATCAACAATTTTGTTTACGATCTTTTTGGAGAATTTGAGTTTAAGCACAACGGTACGGTACTGGTAGAAGCCCTTTTAAACACCCATTCTAATGGGAAAGAAGCCATTTGCTACGTACATGTCGCGGAAAAGCAAATGGATATTACGGTCTTATCTCAAAAGAAATTACTCTTCTACAACAGTTTTTACTTTAGAACCAAAGAAGATTTTATCTATTACCTTCTTTTTACTCTGGAACAGCTTCAACTTGATACGGCTTCGGTGAAACTCAGACTCTTTGGCGACATAGAGGAAAGCGATGAGATTTACACCTTCTGTTATGAGTACATTCAACACTTGTCTATTTTTATACCGCCGAGCACCTCATATTCTGTAGAGGACGCAGAAAATGAAGTCATAGACTTTACTGTAATCAACGCTTTGTAATGCGTATAATTTCCGGAAAACATAAAGGTAGGCGTATAACAGCTCCTAAGAAGCTTCCTGTAAGGCCTACCACGGATATGACCAAGGAGGGACTGTTTAACATCCTCAATAATTCCTATTATTTTGACGAAATACGGGTGCTAGACCTATTTGCGGGGACAGGGAATATTAGCTATGAATTTGCCTCAAGAGAGGCAGAAAAGGTAGTTAGTGTTGATAAACATATGGATTGTGTGAAATTTATAGCTGCCACCAGCAAAAAACTAGAGTTGCCTATTGAGGTGATTAAAGGTGATGTTTATAAGTACCTTGAAAAAACCACGGATAAATTCGATATCATTTTTGCAGATCCTCCTTACGATCTTGACATCGCAAAGTTTGAGGAAATTCCAGCCCTGGTTTTTAGAAGAGCATTGTTATTGGAGGGCGGAGTGTTGATCATAGAACATCCAAAAACTATGGATCTTTCTCAGCTGGAGCACTTAAGTAAACAGCGAAAATATGGCGGAAGTGTTTTAAGTTTTTTTGAGGCTTAGCAGGCACGTTCGCTAACGCAATTTTTTCAAAATTGCCAAGGCACACGGAAATAAGTTGACGAGACCCCTCGCTACACTCGGCGTTACCAGCCGGTAGGCGGGCACGTTCGCTAACGCAATTTTTTCAAAATTGCTAATGCACTCGGAAATAAGTTTACGAGACCCCTCGCTACACTCGGCGTTACCAACTCGTAGGCGGGCACGTTCGCTAACGCAATTTTTTCAAAATTGCTAATACACTCAGGACTAAGTTTACGAGACCCCTCGCTACACTCGGCGTTAATTCGCTAACGCAATTTTTTCAAAATTGCTAGCTCATTAAAAAAGGCAGGTCATAAGCCGGATCCTGTACCCCATCAAGATGGGGTCCTTATCATTTATCTGGGCCATTAATTACTTAAGGGCTCTATCCGCCTACCCTTCAGCTCGGGCGTGCTACCCTCAAACACTGATATACATGGCGTTTCACCGCATAGAGTTTACCTGATTTCACTACAGCATTATCTGTACTTGCTTTCTGTTGCACTGGTCCGTCCCCGCCAGTTGGCGGGGAGACGGGTATTACCCGCTATGCTGCACTATGGTGTCCGGACTTTCCTCACAAACCACAAAGGTCTGAGCGATAAGGAAACCTGCCGACTGCAAAATTAATCTAATTGTTGATAAGTAAGGAGTTAATATATGCTAAATAAAAGGTTCAAATCAATGCTATTTTTATATTTGTAATGGCAGCTTTTACGCGATAAATTGCGTTGTTAATATAATCTATTTGGAACCTTTTATAGTATCGGCCAGGAAATATAGACCCCAAACTTTTAAGGATGTTGTGGGGCAGCAGGCTATTACAAATACCCTTACCAACGCTATAGAAAATAACCATCTAGCTCAGGCCCTATTATTTACAGGACCCAGAGGTGTTGGCAAAACTACCTGCGCCCGTATTCTGGCCAAACAAATCAATTCTGATGGAAGCGAAAAAGAGGATGAAGACTTCGCCTTCAATATTTTTGAACTAGATGCCGCCTCCAATAATTCCGTAGATGATATTAGAAACCTCATAGATCAGGTGCGAATTCCGCCTCAGGTTGGAAAATACAAGGTGTATATTATAGACGAGGTGCATATGCTTTCTCAATCTGCTTTTAATGCCTTTCTAAAAACCCTTGAAGAACCGCCTAAACATGCCATATTTATCCTGGCGACCACAGAGAAGCACAAGATAATTCCGACCATACTTTCAAGGTGTCAGATTTTTGACTTTAAGCGCATTACGGTTAAAGACGCAGCTACTTATCTTAAATATATTGCAGAGC
>JBFOMC010000328.1:0-12291 GCA_040830565.1 Flavobacteriaceae bacterium | reverse complement strand
GTCAAGAAAGATAACTCCCAGGTCTAGCGAACTGTCATTCAACTCTAAATCCATAGGCAGTCGCTTTGGAATAATGTCTTTAGCAGTAATTAGAAGCACTAATTCCCCCCTTAATTGTACGATTATCTCGAAGTTACCTGCCTTTCCGGATGCTACTTTTTGGTTAGTTCCTTCCAATTGAACAATGGCATTTTCAATAGGCTCTTTACTACGGTGCTCTCTAAGTTCTCCTTTAATCACAAGGTCTTGGCCATAGGTCATATGGGTCCAAAAAATGGCCAAACAATAGACGATTAAAAACCTCCCTATTCCCGAATTATTGTTATAAGTATTCTTAGTTGACATGAGGCCAAAATATTGCTGTAGACTGCAAGTTCCTTGCGTTCTACCCTTTTACCTTCACGTCAAAAAACCAATTATGGCAACTCTTATAAGGCATGCGGGATTATTCTGTCTTGGGTTCTTATTCTTGTTCTGTGAAACTTATGAACCCGAAACAAAAACGTACACGGTCAGGACCATCGCATTTTATAATGTCGAGAACCTATTCGATACGCTAAATGATACTCTTGTTTATGACGATGACAGGACTCCGGAGGGCAAAGACAAATGGACAGAGCTGCGTTATAAAAAAAAGATCGGTGACATTTCCAAAGTGTTATCCGGAATGGGAGCTGATGTAACAGGAAGTTCGCCAGATATTATCGGGCTCTGCGAAATAGAAAAACAAGAAGTTTTAGAAGCCCTTATCAATCACCACAACTTGAAAGACAAAAACTACGGCATTATTCATCTCGACTCACCGGATGAAAGAGGAATGGATGTGGCTCTTCTATATAAAAGATCTTCCTTTCAACCTATTTCTTTTCAAAGTAGACGCCTGCTAATTTACAACAAATGGCAGGATAGAGACTATACCCGTGATCAACTCGTTGTAAGCGGAATGTTAGACCATGAACCTATTCACTTTATTGTGAATCACTGGCCTTCCAGAAGTGGAGGTGAAGCTAGAAGCAGACCCGGAAGACTATCTGCGGCCAAACTAAATAGAAGAATTATGGACTCCTTGAGAAAATTAGATCCCGAAGCAAAAATCATTAGTATGGGGGATCTGAATGACAATCCCAATGATGATAGTATCAAACTAATTTTAGAAGCCAGGAACACAAAAGATGGTTTGGCCCCTGAGGAATTATACAACCCCATGGAATCCTTATATAAAAAAGGCCATGGTACGCTTGCCTATAGAGACGAGTGGAGTTTGTTTGATCAGATCTTGATTAGTGGTAGTCTGACTACAGTCGACATAAAAACATTCACCTATTGGAAAGTAGGCATTTATAATCCTCCCTACCTCATCACCCAAACGGGGCGTTACAAAGGCTACCCCTTTCGCACCTATGCCGGGGGCAGCTATACCGGCGGATATAGCGATCACTTTCCAGTGTATATCGCCTTGTACAAAGCAGCAGACTAGCTTACTCTGGCAGCACAATTTTGATATTGCGCCATTTTACCTTTATGCCTCCGCCATCATGGATTTGAAGCGCAATAGAGCCTTCTCCTGCTCCTATTTTTTCATCGGTAATGCTCACCATTTCCTCCCCGTTGAGCCAGGAAGTGAGTTGATCTCCTGCCACGCGGATCTTCATGGTATTCCACTCGCCTTCCTTTAAAACCTTTTCTTTTTCAGGATCCGGTTTAATTAGCCAGCCTCTGCCGTAAGACTCGTAAACACCCCCGGTATGCTTCCCGGGAGGGGCCACTTCTACCTGCCAGCCGCTTACCTTGGTGCCTTCGATCGTTGAGCGGATGAACACCCCGCTATTGCCGTCGGCCTCCTGTAAGAACTCCAGGCTCACTTCAAAATCCTTGTAATGTTCGTTGGTGGCCAGGTAACCGTATTGTGCATCGGGCCCGCTTTCGGAAACCAACAGACCGTCTTCCACATACCACTTTTCTGTGCCATAGGCTGTCCAACCTGTTAAGTCTTTTCCATTAAAAAGGGATTTTTCCTGGGCGAAAAGGCCAAGTGACAAACAGCAAAACGCAATTGTAATCAGGTTTTTCATATGAGAATATTTATCGTATTAAGAGTTTTTGTAATAGTGACCGTCTTTATGGTTTAGTTAAACCACCGTCCCCAGGGGATCCTACTCAGAACCAACAAGAGACCAAGGCCATAGAAAATGGCGATACTTTTAAACTTCTTTTTCCCTTCCATAAATTTCTTATGGCGAGACCAGCCTATGGTGATCAGCACAATAGCCAGAATATTTACAAAGGGATGTTCTACAGCCAGCAATCTTGCCGCTGAATTTAAACCGCCCATCCCCAGTTCATTTACGGCATTGTATCCGTTAGGGGAAAGAAAATATAACAATAGCCCTACCAGGAGTTGAAGATGACTGAGAATTAAGGTAAACAGGCTAAGCCTGAAGTCTTTTTGAGGGGTAAACATTTTATTCCCGACCCATCCTAAAATGGCGTTGGCCACGGCCAGGAAAAGAAAGGCCAATACTACATATGCCAAATAGGAATGTAATTCCATTATCCACTGATATCCCAGACCGTCTTCTTGCATAATTTTAAAAATTTGATTTTCTAAAAGTAGTGAATTTTGAGCATAAAAAAACCCCGCCAGGATGATCACATCCTGAACGGGGCATACTTCTTTTTTCTTCCTTAGAAGCTGTATCTGGCGCTTACGTTCCAGGTTCTTCCAAAGCCAAAGAATACTTTGTTACTAACATCAATACCTTGATAGGTGGCATTAGAACCATCTGCAAAGGTATTGGTCAGTGATTCAGCAATGTATTCCTCATCAAGAACATTGTTCACGTTAAGTGCAATGCTTATCGTATTGTCTGATCCAAACTTGAAGTTATAGTAGGCTCCCAGGTCTACAAGATTGTAGCTTGGTAATCTTAAAGATCCCTGATGATCCGGATCGTCAAAGTCCTCAGCAGAGATCTGCGCAAACAATCTGGATGCTGTAAACAAACTTGCACTAAGCTTTAGGTCTTCAACTGGTCTTACATTCATTTCCAAGAAGGAAGTAAACTGCGCGGCATCACCAACTTTTACCTCATCCAAGTACAGGGTTACGTCTTCTACAAATGTACGGCTATCGTCAAATGCAGGACCAGTAACATCGCCTCCATATTCCCAGTTACCCATAGAAAGCATTCCTCTAAAGTCTACCACTGAAGAAGCTCTATAGGTTGTCTCTATTTCAAAACCAGAGTGGATCTGCTCTACCCCAGAAAGGTTTGCATTACCCTCATCACCCGCCGGAGTCTCGGTAGAAACAGAAATAAACCTGTCTTTCCAAGAGGTACGGTAGATATTAAATTTAGCTCTGAAATCTCCAAGGTTTATTCCGTATCCAGCCTCCAAACCAAGTACTTTCTCATTTCTTAGTTCAGGATTCAGATCATTGTCGAAGTTAAGGTATACCGCATCAAACAAAGGCTGCTTGGAATAGTATCCGGCATTTACAAAGACGTTATGTGCCTCATTAAGATTTACGTTTAACCCTCCTTTGATGTTTCCTCCAAGAATGTTCTCCCAATCTGTTTCCTGAGCAGGGTCTGAATCTAAGTAGTTGAAATAATCAATTCTTTTAAATCCTTGGGAAGAAATACCTCCTTGCATAAAGGTCGAAAATTTCCCATCGCTGTATTCAACCTGGCCAAAGACACCGGCCCAACGAACTAATCCATCATTGTAGTAATCTAATTTTTCATCGTCATCAATGCTTCTAAAGACATTCCAAAGCCCGGCGATATCAGATTCTACTTCCTGGGTAATGACGTTAAATGGATTGTTTATGTCATCATTATCTCTGTACCCATCAGCTCCGAGCAGGTTATCTACCCTTCTGTAGTGTATTCCTTTGTATTTTCTTAGATCCACCCCAATGTCCCAGCTCCATTGCTCATTAATCTGCGTATTGAGGTTTGCGATTGCGCCATACCAGTTGTGTGAATTAATAGAAGCTCTACGGATAAATCCGTTTCTTCTGATTACTCCCGGCAGGTTGTTTGGGTTACTAGGGTCTCCAAAATCTCCAAGGCTATCATCGTTTACGATAAAAGTTCCTGTAATAGGATCCACCGTATTCCCAAATACAAAGCCGTTAGAGAATTCTGTCTGTGTACCGCCGTTAGAGGCAGCAATTTGATCCCAGAGCACGGCTCCGTTCTCATCTCTGAACCTGCTTGAGCTAGCAAAGTTTCCACCCAAACGGCCAATATCACCAGTTCCCCCACCTCTACCAAAAGAGGCATAAGCCGAGGTAGACAATGTAGACTTGTCATTTATTTTCCAATCCCAGTTTAGCGAGGTAATAGGCTTGTGGTAGAAATTTCTTCTCCAGTTAAATTCCTCTCCGTTAAAGGTTCCGTGATTAAAATTGTATCTGGTTCCAAACTCAAGGAACTGCTCTATGTTTGCCGTATTGAAAAAACTAGAGGTCCTTTGATTGTGTACCTGAGGTGCCCCTGTTAATACAAACTGGAAGTTATGTCTGTCGTTAGGTTCATATCCAATACCGATGAAGTAGTTGTATCCTTCAAATTTTGTTCCCTGAACGTACCCATCTCCTGAAGTTCTTCCAATTAAAAGTGAAGCGGCAAAACCATTGTCTAGCTTCCCTGTGTTATAGGCAACATTGGTTTTAATATATCCGTCATTTCCACCACTAAGCGTAACGGCTCCTCCCTGTTCTTTTTCCGTGGATTTGGTAAGGATGTTTATGGTTCCTCCAACCGAAGAAATAGCCAGCTTAGAAGATCCAAGACCTCTTTGCACCTGCATAGCCGTGGTCACATCGCTCAGGCCTGCCCAGTTACTCCAGAAAACTCGTCCGTTCTCCATGTCATTAACCGGGATCCCGTTGATCATAATAGCGGAATTCTGTGAGTCGAAGCCTCGAATGTTAATCCTCCCGTCTCCAAAACCACCTCCTGTTTTTGTAGCGTAAATAGATGGAGTGGTCTTTAGGATTTCTGGCAATTCTTGAGATCCCAGTTTTTCCTGGATCTCAGAAGCTCTAATAGTTGAAACCGCCACAGGCGTTTCTCTGTCTTTGGCAATATCCAAAATACCCGTAACAACTACACCTTCGAGTTCTTCAGCATCTGGTTGTAAGGAAATTGTTCCCAGGTCTCCGGAGCCCGTAAAGCTAATTTGCTGCGATACAAAACCAATATAAGATATTACTAAAGTACCTGAATCTTGTGTTGAGCTGATAGAGAAGTTCCCATCAAAATCAGTTGTAGTTCCGTTGCTGGTGCCTTGTTCCAGGACATTAGCTCCTGGTAGTGGGCCGCCTAATTCACCGTCGACCACTTTTACTGTAATCGTGCTTTGTGAAAATGCCATTGTTACGCAGAAAATAGCAACAATAGCTAAGTACGTTTTTTTCATTTTTCTAGTGTTATTTAGTTCTCAATTGAATGCTGCAAATGTGTCTCATTTTATTCATTTGCACATTAGGGGAATGTTAAATCGGTCGCGGCTAATTTAACATAAATTTAGCAAACTAAAAGCCTTAGAAAAAGAAGTTTTCAGAGGTTGTTAAGAATTAAGATTTATTCATCTTAATTCTTAAAATGTTGCAAAAGATTTAGGGTAGAAGCATCATGTTCAGAAAGATCCGCAGAAGTGATGTCTTTTAAGATGGTACTGGCCAATTGTTTCCCTAGCTCTACTCCCCACTGATCATAGCTAAAAATGTTCCAAAGCACTCCCTGCACGAAGATTTTATGCTCGTAAAGGGCTATAAGAGCTCCTAAAGATTTTGGAGATAGCTGTTCAATTAAAAGGGTATTGGTGGGTTTGTTGCCATCAAAAACTTTAAAGGGTTGCAAACTGCTTATCGCTTCTTCCGTCATCTCTTTTCCCTGGAGTTCTGCCCTAACTTCTTTTGCAGTTTTTCCATTCATTAAAGCTTCAGTCTGGGCAAAAAAATTGGCCATTAGCTTATTGTGATGATCCGTATCTCCGTAGAGTGATCTTTTGAATCCGATAAAATCTGCAGGGATCAGTTTTGTTCCCTGGTGGATCAATTGAAAGAAGGCGTGCTGAGAATTGGTTCCAGGCTCACCCCAAATGATGGTTCCTGTTTGGTAATCTATGGCGTTGCCGTTTCTATCAACGCTCTTTCCATTGCTTTCCATAATCCCTTGCTGCAAATAAGCCGAAAACCTACTCAGATATTGAGAATAGGGAATGATGGCCTCGGTTTCGGCCGCATAGAAGTTATTATACCAGACGCTCAGAAGGGCAAGGACCACAGGAATATTACCCTCAAAGGACGTTTTCCTAAAGTGCTCATCCATCTCGTTTGCGCCTTGAAGTAAGGTGTCAAAATGATCCGGACCAACGGCCAGAGCGATAGATAGGCCTACCGCGCTCCAGAGCGAGAATCTACCTCCTACCCAATCCCACATGGGAAAGACATTGGACTGATCTATTCCAAACTCCTCGATCTTAGCGGCATTCGTAGAGACCGCAGCAAAGTGTTTCGCAACGTCCTCCTCAGAAGCGTGATTCAAAAACCATTTTTTGATCGTAGTAGCATTGCTAAGCGTCTCCTGAGTGGTAAATGTTTTAGAGACCACAACGAAGAGCGTGGTCTCCGGATCCAGGGTTTTTAAAATTTCATTGACATGGTCTCCGTCAACATTACTAACGAAATGTGTGTTGAGACGATTTTTGTAGAATTTAAGTGCTTCAGCAACCATGGCCGGGCCCAAATCTGAGCCTCCAATGCCAATATTAACGACTGTCTTAAAGGATTTTCCACTGTAACCCTTACGTTCCCCTGAAATAACCTCATCTGTGAAAGTTCGGATCTTTTCCTTAACTCTGTAGACCTCTGGGATCACATTAACCCCGTCAACCAAGACCTCATCTGTTTCTTTGGCCCTTAAAGCGGTATGCAAGACAGCTCTGCCCTCTGTCTGATTAATGAGATCTCCCCTAAAGTATTTCTCTATTGCATCTTGCAGTTTGGCCTCCTCGGCAAGATCCAAGAGGAGTGAAAGTGTTTTTTCGGTAAAGCGATTTTTGGAAAAATCAACCAAGAAATCGTTCCAATTAATGGTGAATTTCTCAGCCCTGTTCTGGTCTTCTACAAAAAGTGTTTTAAGGTGTACGTCTTGAATTTCTTTGTAGTGTTCTTCGAGTTTTTTCCAGGCTTTAGTTGTTGTTAGATTGGTGTTCTCTAAAGGCATTCTAAGGGTTAAGCGTTACTAGATCTTCATCAGGTTCTATGTGATATTCAATACAATCGAGCTGTGTTCTCTTTGGATTGATCTCCTCATAATAAGCGGGTCTGAGTTCTTCTGCCAAAGGCTCTGCTGCTGGTAATTTTTCTCTTAGCGGATCTACTTGTCTTCCGTTTTTCCAAAAACGATAGCAAACATGGGGGCCACCTGTATTACCAGTCATGCCAATCCAACCGATAACATCGCCCTGGCGCACAAAATCTCCTCTTTTAACCTTTTGCTTTCGCATATGGAGGTATTGGGTGCTGTAGGTCCCGTTGTGTCTAATCTTTACATATCTGCCATTACCTCCCTTTCGGGTAGACTCTGTTACTGTGCCATCTGCCGTAGCGAGAATGGGCGTGCCTATTGGAGCAGCATAGTCTGTTCCTTTGTGCGGTCTGACCTTATAGCCGTAGTATCGTATTCTTCGCTTTAGATTGTATCGAGATGAGAGTCGGCCAAACTTCAAAGGGGCTCGCAGGAAAGTGCGTCTTAGGTTATTGGCTTCTTCATCATAATACTCGCGAATATCTAATTTTTCATCATGATGAGCGAAGGCATAAAATGGTGTACCTCTGTGCTCAAAATAAGCCGCTTCTATATGTCCGGCACCTGCATAGATAGAATCGTTGATGTACTTCTCTTTATAGATGATCTTAAATTTATCTCCGGCCTCGAGCTTAAAGAAATCAATGGTCCAGGCGTAGATCTCGGAGAGGTTGTGAACCATCATATAGTCTATATTATTCTTAACAATGACATCTGATAAATTTCCGCCCTGTGGTATTACACCAGAAGCTTCACGCTCTACATACTTAACTTCTCGCTGTTCTTTATAGGCAATGGCGGTATCCCTAAAATCGACCACCGTATAATTGATGGGATCGTTCTGATATATGAACACTTGAGCGGTCTCCAGGGTATCCTTAGATTTAAGGATCATATAGGGCTTCCCTACACGTATCTTTCTAACGTCAAAAGTATCCCTGTATTCCTCAGAGATTTTGGCAATCTTTGGATAATCAACCTTGTTTTCAATCATTAACTCTCCAAAGCTATCTCCTCTTCTGACAGTGTCCTGAAGTACTTTAAAATTCTCAAGATTGAAGCCGTATTCCGTAACTTCGGGAGCTTCTTCAATAGCCTGGATATCGGCTATTTCGAGCGGTGCGGTTGTAGGTTTTTCTTCCTTGCAGGAAGCTAGTATAATTAGTACTAGTAGTGCGCCCCAATATTTTTGCATGATCAATTCTTAATTTTGTCTGGGTTAAAGATATGGTCTACCCACTGTTTCCCCCAATTATTTAACTCTTCCTTTGAATGTAATTCCGGAAAAAATACAACTTTCTGGAAACTTGGAGGTAAATAATCTTTCCAATTTGTTCCCCCGGTTGCTTCTATGGCCGCATCTTCTTTGTTTAAATAACGATGGGCAGAACCCATATGCATTAACGGCCAATTTACGTTGGCATTTATATCCATCATCTTTAACGCATCTATAAGGGCTTTATTATGTCTGCTTTTTTCAGGTAGTGCCAAGTATTTATGATAGATCGTTTGATCCTTAAGCTGCTTTGCAATTCTGATAAATCTTGGGGTGTAACGGTATTCAAATTGCTTTAAGGTGAGTGTTTTTTCTCCTGTCGCTAGATCAGTAGCGCCCTTTTTCCAATAAATATGCTCATAAAGCTCTTCAATAGAGCTTTCCTCAGTAAATTTATGACGTTCCGTATGGTGCACTAAATGCTCCATAGGGGTGGCATAGATCTCTATCATTCTGTACTGAGCAGATTGAAATCCACTTGCCGGTAAGAGCGCCATTCTATATTGCAGGAACTGCTCTCTTTCCATGCCACGTATCATAATACTAAAGGAAGAAATTAGGGCTTTATAATAGCTATTTATCCTATTCACTTTCTCCGTAAAGAAAGTTAGGCTCTGAGACTTGTCATCTACAATCTGCTTCTGCTCATGAAGGATGAGCTTAAAGTAAAGCTCTGTAATCTGATGATACATGATGAAAATTTCCTCATCGGGGAAATGAGTTCTCGGAACCTGAATGCTCAATAAAGTATCCAGATGAATGTAATCCCAATACGTAAGATAGCGCTGGTAAAGAAGTCCGTCTAAGTAAGAGCTGAGATCCTGGCCAGAATCCTTGTACTTTTCTTCAAGCTTAGAGATTTGGGAGGAGATGCGCTCTTTGTCGTTCATGGGTTGCAAGTTGTCTTGCAAAGGTCACATCTAGCCTTATAATATCAAAATAAATACCTTATTATTGTTTTCCCGGTAGTTCGGAACCTTTAGCCAAAGTGCGGCCACTAATCCATGATGATTTTGAACTGATTTTTTAGGCCGTTATATCCATCTAAATCGGCCTTAATAGAACCAACAGCAATATCGGCCTTGATTCTGATAGGGATCTTATTGAGGTCATTTGAAACCCACAAAGTAAGACTTTCCTTTTCTTTAAAGACTCGGCCGGCCTGTACATAAGGTCTGAACTTCAGACATTCTACCTTTCCGAACTTTGTTCTCAAAACCTCGTTACCCAAATACTTCAGCTTAAATTGAAAAATGCCATCATCATCATAAAGCATATTAAGTTTAATAGCATCTCCTTCTCTGAGATCTTCAAACTCATAGGTATTTCTTAAGTAGTAAAAAGCTGAAATTAGGTCCTGAATGCTATCGCGGATCGTAAAATTGTATTTTTTCTTGTTCTTTTTATCGTTGAGGATAGCCTCGTCTTTTTCGTAATCGAAGTTTATTTCAATATCCTTCTTATACCCTCCTTCATTGATCTTTCTGACAAACTTATAAGGCTTAAAATCTTTTTTGTCAAAATAACTCTCGTATCTGTCGTCTACCTTGTAAAAAGCCCGGGCTAAACCTGTGGTTCTACCCTTGCCAACCACATGATATACAGACTTGTCATCTACCTTACTGTTTTTAACCTGAAGGGTGGCATAACTCGCATTAATCCAACCATAATGGATCCTGAATTTTAGCCATTCTCCTGATTTAAAGGCAGGTTTTATGGATTTCTCTTCTTCAGCATGTACAACAGGCCCATACTCAAGGGTAGCCACCGTAGTCTGTGCCATGAGTGAGAAACAGAAAAGTACAATAAGTGATATCGTAATCCTTTTCATACGCATAAAATTATTAAAACAATGAATACAAAATCAAGGTTTACCATTACTAAAACAAAATTTATTCCAAAGTATTGTATAGATGGCCCCAGATCGATAAAGTTGCTCCTGACAAGGCCAAAATACCTTCAAAGGCCCAAAATACAGCCAAAAAAAAGCCCTGACTGAGTGTCAGGGCTTTTCCTAAATAACCAACCAAACTTTAAATTATGAAAAACCAATACTTAAAGTAATAAGGGAACCACCCCTTATGTGATCCAAATTTACTGCAAGAAAATCACTGGTTACTTGCTTTTAACGTTCTTTAACGCAGCTCTTAACAATACTTTATAGTTAGTGCATTAAATTTTGCAAAACCTTAAGAAAAAGGGGCTATAAAGTACCTCTGGATCGCTGTTCGCGCTCAATGGCTTCAAACAATGCCTTGAAATTTCCTTTCCCAAAAGACTTGGCTCCTTTACGCTGAATAATCTCAATAAACATCGTGGGCCTATCTAAAATTGGTTTTGTAAATATCTGAAGTAGGTATCCTTCATCATCCCGGTCAATCAAGATACCAAGCTCTCGTAAAGGAGCCAGGTCCTCGTCAATTTCGCCTACCCTATCCAGAACGTCTTCATAATAGCTTCCAGGTACGGTAAGGAATTCTACTCCTCTATTGCGGAGTGAGGTAACTGTTTCTATGATATTATCCGTCGCAAGAGCCATATGCTGTACTCCTGCGCCATTGTAGAATTCAATATATTCTTCAATCTGAGATTTTTTCCTTCCGTCTGCCGGCTCGTTAATCGGAAACTTGATACGACCGTTCCCATTACTCATCACCTTACTCATAAGGGCTGTATACTCCGTAGAGATATCCTTGTCATCAAAAGAAACCAATTGAGCAAACCCCATGACGTTAGCGTAAAACTCACACCATTTATTCATTTCGTTCCAACCGACGTTCCCTACCATATGGTCAATATATTTCAGTCCAACGTCTTCAGGTTTATAGAAGGGATCCCACTTCTGGTAGCCCGGCATAAAAACCCCTTCGTAATTGCCACGCTCCACAAAAACGTGTACGGTCTCCCCATAGGTATGTATTCCGGATAATACCACTTCTCCCGAATCATCACTTAAGGTCTTGGGTTCAAAATAACTCTCAGCTCCTCTTTTGGTGGTTTCTTCGTAGCTTTTGGTAGCATCATCTACCCAAAGGGCGATCGCCTTTACCCCATCACCATGAGCATCTATATGTCTATTGATATCTCCTCCCGATTTTAAGGGTGATGTGAGTACCAGTCGTATTTTATCTTGTTGAACAACGTAAGACACTCTGTCCTTAAGTCCCGTTTCCAATCCGGCATACGCCAGGGGTTGAAAACCCCATGCCGACATATAATAATGTGCAGCCTGCTTAGCGTTCCCAACATATAGTTCGACATGATCCGTGCCTAAAAGAGGCAGAAAATCTTCAGCTTCTAAGTTCTCCTTAGGTAATTGTAATGATGTTTTATCTAGTAATGACATTTTTCTCTTTTTAGAATTGATAATTATTAAGTACTCGCAAAGGCAGTAGGGCTTAGGTATCCTGTCAACCTACCACATGGCCCTGAGGTGGGCAGTTATATCAACTCTCTTATGTGTCAAAGTAGTGATCATAAGCAGTATGCAAATATCGTAAAAAACAACCACTTTTCGCGCTCAAACCTTCTTTTTCAGCAAAGCTGTTGGGGTAACTTCAAAACCAGTAGCCCACACTGACAAAGAAATTGCTGTTTTGAACTTCAGGGGACCAGGAATAGAGGATTTGCACAGGTCCAAAAAAAGATTCCCATCCGTACCCAAGTCCGTAACCCGAGAAGTCCGGG
>JBFOMC010000327.1:0-6065 GCA_040830565.1 Flavobacteriaceae bacterium | reverse complement strand
TATGAAGATGCCCTGCAAGGCCCTAATCCCAAACATATGGGAATCTTACCACGGATGTGGAGCGATATGCATGCCGAAAACTACATGAAATATTTTGGCGTACTTGACTTTAAGATCAAGTCGGGCTACAGATCTAATAAAGAACTTAGGCTGGCTGTGGATTCCTTTAGGCGAGGCTATGCAGACGGGGAGATTGATGAAGAACAGTACATAGAATTTCTTAATAAGTTCAGGGAGTACCTTGAAGTACAACCTCCTGGATTTTGGGACAACATGAACTATATGCTACAGTTTCAATTTGGTTATATGTACTGGCGGTATTTTATGTGGAATTTTGTGGGTAGAAAGAACGATATTCAAGGGCAGTATGATGGTAATGGAGAGTGGCTAAGTGGGATAGACTTTGTTGATGAGCTACACCTGGGGAGCCAAAAGAACCTTCCGGCTGAGGTTTTGGAAAATAAAGGAAGAAATACCTATTATTTTTTACCGCTATTGCTTGGACTTCTCGGAATGCTGTTTCTACTCTCTAAAAATCCAAAGTTGTTTTGGGTACTCTTCATCTATTTTATATTTACTGGGATCGCGATTCAATTTTATACCAACCCTACCATATTTCAGCCAAGAGAAAGGGATTATTCTTTGGTAGGTTCTTTTTATGTTTTTGCAATCTGGATTGGTCTTGGGCTATATGCGCTGTTTGATCAGTTCCGGAGAAAACTAAAGCCAAAAGTGTTGTCGCCTTTAACAGTGGGTGTGTGTTTGCTTGCTGTGCCAGGTCTAATGGGGTATCAAAATTGGGATGACCACGACAGATCTGGCCGTTATACCGCCAGGACTTCGGCAAAATCCTATTTAGATTCTATTGCGGAAAATTCAGGAGCAATCCTATTTACTATCGGAGACAATGATAATTTTCCCTTGTGGTATATACAGGAAATTGAGGGGTATAGGACAGATGTTAGAATTTTAGTGACCACCTATTTTGCTACCGATTGGTATATTGATCAGGCAAAAAGAAAATCCTATGAAAGCGAACCTATTCCTTCGCAGCTTAATCATAACCATTATAGATATGGCACAAGAGATGCCATTTACTATCAGGGCCTGCCAGGGATAGCTGAAAAACGGTGGAACATCAAAGACTTTATGAATTGGGTGGCAAGCGATAAACCCCAGACCAAGCTTAAATATGTTCTGGAAAAACAAGGAGCAGATCTAAGGGAGTATTCGGAAAGCACCCTAAACCTGGTCTACTATCCTACCAACAAAATTCGAATTCCGGTAGACAAGGAAGTCGTACTTGGAAATGGCCTGGTCAAAGCAAAAGATACGGATCAAATAGTAGACTATATTGATATTGACCTCCCAAAGACTGCTCTGACCAAAAACAGGATCATGATGCTAGATATTATGGCAAACAACAATTGGGAGCGACCCATTTATTTTTCCGGCGGTAGTTTTGAAGATGCAGAATACATCTGGATGAAGGATTATTTGCAGTTGGAGGGAGCGGTATACAAGTTAGTGCCTATAAAGACGGAGTACAAAGGAGGACTTTATATGGGGCGGGTAGATGAAGAGCTTGGGTATGAGCTTGTCAAGAATTTGGATTGGGAAAATTCAGGCAGTGCAAAAATTTACCATGATCCACAGACCAGAAAACAAATTGGGGTGAGCATGCGACTGGCGCTGGCGCAACTCATCGAAAAACTCCTGGAGGAGGACAAAATAGAAAAAGCCAGGGAAGTCATTGAGATAGCAATGACCAATATTCCTGCAGAGCATTATGGGTACTACACATTTTTAGAGCCTTATGTAGATGCTTATTATAAAGTAGGGGAAATAACAAAGGCCAGAGCGCTCTTTCAGAAGTTAAAAAGAGTATATACGGATAGGCTGGACTACTACTCCAGCCTGGACCTGGAAGAACAGTATAACTCCATAGAAAATATCATTTCTAGCATGGAGG
This sequence comes from Flavobacteriaceae bacterium, assembly GCA_040830565.1. Classification (GTDB taxonomy): domain Bacteria; phylum Bacteroidota; class Bacteroidia; order Flavobacteriales; family Flavobacteriaceae; genus JAFMPW01. The sequence goes on along the minus strand of JBFOMC010000327.1, from coordinate 4,093 downwards.
CCTACCGAAGGAATGTAGATTTAGTAGTTATGAATGGCGATAAGGACTTTGCAGAGAAGGAAACCTTAATTTTTAATTCACATATTGAAAAGTTTCGCCATTTTTATGAAGGCAATACTCCAGAATAATGCCTCACAGATAGCAATTGGTGTTTAGCAGCTTAGCTGTAGAATACTTCTGATTCGCACCTTTCTTATTAAAAAGCAATAATTTCTCCCGCCGAATTACCTGATTAATGAGATCATAAAAACAAACTGCAACTGTAGTTATTTTCAAGAAAACTTTGGTTAAAGGCCATCCTCGCCTTGCAAAATCTTATGTAACTTTAATCAAATATTTGATAGCTATGCTGAAAAACTTCTTGAATACCATAGGAACTATGAACGTCATCATGCTCCTCTTAGTTCTTTCCATCATTATTGTTGCAGAGATCACATTTTTAAAAGGACAAAAACTCGAAGCCATCTTTATAGGGCTTTGGGCACCCACCATTTTGGGATTTATGAACTATTTAAAAAAGCGCTGATCATGCAACTCATACTTATATATTCCATTGTGGTGGGCTTTGTATTTATTTTATGGGTGGCCTATGTGATCAGAATGTATGATCAGAACTACGGCAAAAAAGAATAACGTACATAAAAGTGTTCCTACTTCTGCATCTTTAAAAAGTAGTCTGCAGAATGCTTACCAGAACCGTAGAAGAAGAAAAACACGCAAGCCACGAAAATAATAACAGCCCATAGGAGGTTTGAAGGATGCAGATCACCAAGGAAATTTACCAGGATGGCGCCAATTAATATGGGCAATTGTACCAATGCAGCCCATCTGGTGAGCAAACCCACAATGATCAAAATCCCACCAACAAAATGTGCAGCAACTAGGTAATGAAGGGTGAGCCAACTGCCAGGCATGTCCTTAAAGGGTTCCATCACCGTAGTTAATTGCTCCGGATCAGACATAAAACTTATTCCCTTTGCGATAAGAAATACTCCCAAAGCGACACGCACCAGGTCTAAAAGATAATAGGTATGGGCGTTGGCCCATTTGTTCCAAGTTTTGATCCTTCCCATGACGAACTAAGGTTAGCGCCTCAACTCCTCTTAAGATACTCATTATTAGTGATATAAACAAAAATTTAGCTTTTAAATGTCCCGAAATTTCAAAGCTGCAGATATACCTCTAAACCACATAAACACTATTTTAATGAAATTGGGACGCAATCTTTTCAGAAAAGATCACGGATTATGGGGCAAACCCATAATTGAATACGATCAAAGTAAAATGAATGAGTTGTTTTCTGAGATTGAGCACGAAGAAAACACTGCACTACAAGACTCCCGTACCGGAATATCCCTGGAAACGGAACTCTACCTCATGTTGCATTCTTAACTGTTAAATACTCTGTATTATGGTATTTTCTAATCAGCAGTTAAAGAATATGGCGTATCGTTCAGTGAACCTGGGCATGCTGCCTCGTGAAGAATTTATTCTCGATGAAAAAAAGATCATCAACGGTTACAAGACCAAAAAATATTCGCTGAACGAGCGAATAGGAGAATTGGGAGAATCCTTGTCCGAGCATATCCATAAGATGGAGATCGTGAAAGGACAATTGTCTAAAGAAGTTGTTGAGCTAAACAAGGCAAACTCTAAAGCCATTGAACAGGAAATAACAGATTTAAAAGGAGAGATCTTTCATCAAAAGGCGGAGATAAAAGAACATATCCGCAGATGTCAACTCAATGGGGATGCTTTGGTAAGTCCTTACAACGTAGACGAAATTACCGGTGCCGAAGATTTTGAGCCTATTAAACAGAAGCCACCTAAGCCAGACACAAAACAACGACCCAAAAGAGTCCCCCTCTGGCTGCTTTATGTAATTGAAGTGATTTTCATTTTTGGAGAAGGCGTTTTGTTCTATAATATCTTAACAGAGACGCATGATCTTCCCGAGATTATTTTGAGAAGCATCTTCTTTATTCCTATAGTTTTTGCTGCCAGTTTCCTAACCTCAAGAAAGATTTCCCTAAGGTGGGTCTGGCTTCCCATATTGCTAATTCTGAGTGTTTATGCAATTCTGTCCTTTACAGTGATGGAATGGTTTTTTGAGTCTAGGGCCCTGGACGAAACACTTACATTTCAATCATTTTTTATAAAGAATGGCTTTCTGATCCTCGGAGCGCTTATGATGGTGACCCTGGCACTTTTCCTTACCAATGCTGCCAAAAGCATCTATAGAAGAAGAGACGCCAAAGTAAAGAAAACCAAACCAGACCCGAAACCTGTGGAGGCCTCAGACACTCCTCAGCAGCTAGATCTCAACCTCAAGTTTCATGAGCTCAAAGGTTCTTATAAACGCCTCAAAAAGTTAGAAACTCAACTAGAGGAATCTCATGTCGTCGGGAAGAATGAATTTAAGAGAATCCTGGGCGATGTATCTGTATTAGAATCTCAGGCAGCGGGGATCTCAGCCCAAATAGGAGATTACGAAAAGGAATTGGGAGCCCTGGAGATTGATTCTTTTGAGGAAATAAACAAGTATCGGGAGCACTTTGAGAACTACAGCAATGGACGTGGCTCTATTCGCTGGAAGAATTTTGATTTTACTCAGATTTAGAACATCATGAAAAAAGGAATAATTATACTCGTATTTGGTGTCCTGGCTACCATACTGGCAGGCTGCGAGACGGAATGCGAGACAATCACCACCAGAAATATAACTGTGCTTGTAGATGCAACTGATTCGTTGTTGATCACTAAGGCCCAGCAAGAGCTTAGAAAGGAAAATTTTGAGCAACTCATCAATCAAAAGCTGGGCCTTAAAGAAGCACCAAAGTGTTTTACGGTAAACTATGATTTCGGGATCATATCCACCCATAGTTTTTATAATCCTGTATCAACAGAACTTTCTCACACCAATTGGGGAGAAGCCAGGAACAAGCTTATTCTGGGATGGCGTAATTTTTATGCAGCTCATGAGGAAAATCTACAGAGCTTGGATTCTGTAGGCATTATGGAGAACACCTCGCTTTTTCCGACCCTTATGAAAGCCATCAATAAAACAGAAGGTACCGTTATTGTGGTAAGCGATCTCATAGAGAATAATCCGGTAGTCAACTTTTACAAAAATCCACCAACAACTCCCGAACAAATGGAAAAAGCCTACCAGGATATGATGGGTTATTATCTCCCGGATAGAATAGGACCTACCGCAAAGCGAGAGGTGATCTTTATTGTCATGTCTGAACCTAAGAATTCTGGAGTGGTGCATAAAGCGAGGGCATTTTGGAAGTACGCGCTTGAACAGAATCTAGGACTCAATGTTTCTTTTGCAGACGGAATTTCAACCTTATAGCAATGCCTGCAGTTGTCGTATATCTGGCATTAGTTTTTGCGGCATTGGTGGCCTGCGTGCTGTTCTATATCCCTAGAAAAAATTGGTTTAATCTAAGAGTTGCCAGGGAAGAGGGATGGGGCACGCTGGTAATCCTGCTAATTGGAATGGGAACAAGCCTGTTGTGTTTTTTGTTTAGTAAGCTGCTTTTCTCGGCCCTTTGCCTTAGTATTTCCTCTAGTATTATTGAATACAATATTCTCATGAACAACGTGTATTGGTACGGCTCGGAATTACTTTCTCCCATACGAAGTATCAAATACCCTATTTCGTATTTCGGGCTACATGCCATGTCCTATTTTTCAGGGCTTTATGCTGTTCTCTTCTGTTTGAGCAAATTGAACATCACTTCGAGCTACAATCTATCTCATGACCGACTCAAATTGCAATTCATGTGCTTGGGCTTGTTCATGTTTTTTGAAACCTTGTTATATCTATCCTACCCTTTTCAAACTTTCGCAAGCGGTTGGCGGATCTTCCATAATATATTTGCCGTATTTTTGGCAAGACTCCATTTTACCGCTTGCCTTTTTATAGCAGCCTGGCTGAGATTCCACTACCCCTGGGTAAAAATGGCACTTAAATCTGAGGTGCTTTCCGTACGATTTCATTGGCTAACCGGGGTATTTTCTTCTCCCAGGAATACCGTAGTTTTCTTTGTAGCCCTGGGCGCATTATTTCTTATGCCTGCGTATA
>JBFOMC010000326.1:0-5160 GCA_040830565.1 Flavobacteriaceae bacterium | reverse complement strand
TATTCAATATACTATCGAACTATTGAGAAGCAGTAAAAAGAAAGTAGTTTATTTCACCTGATATACCCTCACATAATCTACCTCCATGGTAGCTGGAAACGCCGTACTTTCCACACCCTGAAGTCCACCCCAATTGCCCCCTACGGCAATATTGATAAGAAAATAGAAAGGTTGAGAAAATGGCCAATTTTCAAAGCTCGAACCACTTGGCCTGGCGAAATTAAGATGAATATTGTCTATCTCGTCTATGTAGAATCTGATATACTGATCTGTCCATAAGATTCCATAATTATGAAACTCCTCTTCTATGGTTTCTAGGGGCACGGGGCCAGAAGTAACCTGAGTACCTATGGTATGATTATTAGCTACACTGTGAATAGAGAAATGCACCTGGTCCGGTTCAAAACTCACATATTCCATAATATCTATCTCTCCGCAGGCAGGCCATCCAACCGAACCAATATTGCTTCCCAGCATCCAAAGAGCGGGCCAAAGACCATTCCCTTTATGTTCAGGAATTTTGGCACGGATCTCCATGCGACCAAAAGTAAAATCTTGCTTGCTATTAAGTCTCGTTGAGGTATAGGTAACCGTTCCCAAGCCATCATCATTACGTATGGCGTTAACCTTTAAGATCCCATCACTTACTTCTACATTATCATCTTCTACATAATTTTGTAGTTCATTATTTCCCCATCCATGGTCTCCTGTCTCAAACAACCATTTGTCTGTATCAAGTGATGTCCCGTCAAATTCATCGCTCCAAACGAGCTCTGCTTTGGCCCAATAGTCCGGAGAATTAACATCATCGGGCTCCACCACCTCTTCTTCCTTCTGTTCCTCCTCAATCGCGGGAGGATCTTCCGGGCTACTTGAACTACAAGACATTAGCGTAAAAAGAAAAAAATACAAGCCTATCACTTTAGTACTTTTATGTATTAGCATCTCACTGATTTTATCGCAGTAATATAGAATAATTCTGCTTGTTCTCCTATTTGTGTTCAAGGAGACCTAATCATCCCGACTAAGATAGCAACTCCAAGCGCGCAAAACGAAGTAGCAGCTTTTTAACATCGCCTTTTTCAAATTGGATTTCGGCTTTCTTGTCATTACCCACTCCCTCAATTTTCAGCACCTTTCCTTTACCAAAACGACTGTGATTCACCATTGAACCTTCAGTCAGATTAGGATCCACACTATTGGCGTTACCCACCGGGGTGGCTAATTGTGGTTTGAGCTTTCTCAATTTTCGCAATTGCTGCTCTGTTGGTCTGCGCTTGGTCGGCGGAATGCTATTTTTTGGCTTTTGCTGCCTCAAAGTACTCTTATCTACTTCCCCAAAGATATCTGCATTAATAAGGGGTTTAAAACGATAGGAAGAGACCGGGCTAAGGTTTTCAATGTATTTTTCATTTATCTCTTCAATGAATCTGCTCGGTTCGGCGTCTATAAGCTTCCCCCAGCGGTAACGGTTTTGAGTATAGGTGAGATAAGCCTGTTGTTCCGCTCTGGTTAGTGCTACATAAAACAAACGTCTTTCTTCCTCTAACTCGCTCCGGGTGCTCATACTCATTGCAGATGGGAAAAGGTCTTCCTCCATGCCCACTATATATACATAAGGGAATTCCAGTCCTTTAGCGAGGTGGATAGTCATTAGAGCCACCCTGTCTTCATCTCCGGTATCTTTATCAAGATCTGTAGCAAGGGCGACGTCTTCAAGAAATTCAGTTAAGTTACCTTGGGCGTCTGCCAATTCTTTTTGGCCTTCAACAAAATCCTGGATCCCATTTAACAATTCTTCAATGTTCTCCATTCTTCCTATCCCTTCCGGAGTACCGTCCTTTCTAAACTCGAGCAAAATTCCAGTCTTCTTTGCTACGTGTTCCGCAATAGTAAAAGCATCTGAGGTCTCATTCATGATCTGGAAGCTTTTGATCATACTCACAAAATCCTCTAGTTTCCTTTTGGTTCCGGCATTGATGTTGAGATTTATCTTATCCAGGTTTTGCATCACCTCAAATACGGAGCGGTCATAATGATTTGCAGCAACTGTCAGTTTATCTACGGTTGTCTGCCCAATGCCTCGGGCCGGAAAGTTGATGATACGCCTCAATGCCTCTTCATCTTTCGGATTGATTACCAGCCGTAAATAACACAAAACATCCTTTATCTCTTTACGCTGGTAGAACGAAAGTCCACCATAAATTCGGTACGGTATGTCCTTTTTACGTAAAGCATCTTCAATCGCCCTTGACTGTGAATTGGTTCTATATAAGACCGCAAAGCTGCCATTGGGAAGTTGGAGCTGCATCTTATTTTCAAAAATTGAGCTGGCCACAAATCTCCCCTCCTCTGCATCGGTATCACTCCTGTGTAATTTTATCTTATTACCTTCATCATTGGCTGTCCAGACCACCTTCTCCAATTGGTTCTTATTGTTGGCAATTATGGAGTTCGCCGCATTGACAATGTTCTTGGTAGACCTGTAATTCTGTTCTAGTCGGTATACCGCCACGTCATCATAGTCTCTCTGAAAATTGAGGATGTTACTAATGTTTGCCCCTCTAAAAGAATATATGCTTTGGGCATCATCGCCAACCACGCAGATGTTCTGATATCTGTCTGAAAGTGCTTTTACAATTAGATATTGTGAATGATTGGTGTCTTGGTACTCATCTACAAGAATGTATCTGAACCTGTCTTGATATTTTAAAAGCACTTCGGGAAAGCGGGTAAGCAATTCATTGGTGCGCAATAAAAGATCGTCAAAATCCATGGCTCCTGCCTTAAAGCAACGGTCTACATAATTCTGATAAATCTCCCCTGTTCTGGGTCTCTTAGCCATAGCGTCGGCCTCCATAAGTTCAGGGTTCTGAAAATAGGCCTTTACAGTTATCAGGCTGTTCTTATAGGAAGATATCCTGTTCTGTATCTGCTTGTATTTATAAATATCCTTGTCTAAACCCATTTCCTTTATGATAGCAGCAATTAGTCTCTGCGAATCCTGGGTATCGTAGATCGTAAAATTACTTGGGTAGCCTAATTTATCACCATCATAGCGTAAAAGTCTCGCGAAAACGGAATGGAAAGTTCCCATCCACAGGTTCTTGGTTTCTGTACCTCCCACAATATCAGCGATTCGCTTCTTCATTTCCCTTGCCGCCTTATTGGTAAATGTGAGCGCAAGGATATTGAATGCATCTACCCCCTGTTCCATCAAGTGCGCAATGCGATATGTAAGTACCCGTGTTTTTCCGGAACCGGCACCTGCTATCACCATTAAAGGCCCTTCCTTATGTAAAACAGGGGCTTTTTGGGCATCATTTAACTGACTGAGAAACTTTTCCAAGTACGATTAATTTAGAATGTGAATTTAGCCATAATTACATGCATCCTAAAATCATCATTTTAATAATTATGAACAATGGTCTAGCTATTCTGTCTAATTTGAATATATTTAGAAATTCTATGCTATCAATGCAAAAACGACTACTACTTATAAGTTTTACCCTCGCGCTTTTATGTTCCCCAAAAGCTACTTCGCAGACCAAAGAAGCAGGGCCAATCATAAAAGAATACGGCAAAGTCTGGAAAATTAAAAACCCTGACTATCCCACCGATACTTCAAAAGAGTACAAGGTTGTATTTGATATCATGAACAGCCCTGAAAGTCATGCAGCTATTAATACCTCCATTGAGACTGCCGCTCGTTTTCTCAATATGCATGCCCAGGCTGGGGTGCCTAAAGAACAATTGAAGGTGGTGCTAGTCGTACACAATAAGGCTTCAAAAGATATAATTACCAATGATGCTTACAAAAAGCGATACGGAACAGCCAATCCCAATGAGGAGATGATAACCTCCCTAATTGATGAGGGAGTAGAAATCGTTTTTTGTGGGCAGTCATCCCTATCAAGGAACTTTCCCATTGAGGACACTCTGGATGGAGTACAACTAGCATTGTCTGCAATGACTGCTTTAATTCAACTACAAAATGAAGGATATCAACTTATAAAATTTTAGTATGAGACAAAGAACAAAATGGTTCACAGTAATAGCAATTTTTGCGGCCAGTTTTGCTGTTGCACAAGGGACTAAACTGGAAAAAGATTACAATGCCGTTGAAAACAAAGTGATAGAATGGCGAAGAGATATTCATCAGAATCCTGAATTGTCTAATCGTGAATTCAAAACGGCTGAAAAAATAGCTGCACATTTAAAATCTCTTGGTATAGAGGTACAGACTGGGGTGGCGCATACCGGTGTAGTTGGGGTACTTAAGGGTAACACTTCCGGGAAGGTAGTTGCTTTGCGGGCGGATATTGATGCCTTACCAGTAACGGAGCGTAACGATCTTCCTTTTAAATCTACGGTAACCTCTGAGTTTCTTGGGGAGAAGGTTGGAGTGATGCACGCTTGCGGACACGACACACATACCGCAATTCTAATGGGGGTCGCCGAAGTACTTTCTAAGAACACGGACAAAATTAAGGGAACAGTAAAGTTTATCTTTCAGCCGGCAGAAGAGGGCCCTCCTCCTGGCGAAGAAGGTGGAGCACTGCTGATGGTGAAAGAAGGAGTTTTAAAGAATCCCGATGTTGATGCCATTTTTGGCCTACATATTAATTCTCAAACACCAGTAGGGGTTATCAGATATAAGTCTGGTGGTACTATGGCCTCGGCCCAACGTTTTGTGATTAAGGTGAAAGGAAAACAAACCCACGGATCACAGCCGTGGTCTGGAGTGGATCCTATCTTAATCAGCGCCAAAATTATTGATGGACTTCAAACGATAATAAGCCGGGAAGCAAATCTAACCAATGAGGCTGCAGTTATAACAGTAGGAAAAATTACAAGTGGCGTACGTTTCAACATAATTCCGGAAAGTGCAGAAATGATAGGCACTATAAGAACGCTGGACTACGAGATGCAAAAGCAGATCAACAGAAGAATGGAAGAAATGGTACCTGCTATTGCGAAAGCCTATGGTGGGGAGGCAGAAATTGTAATTACCACCTCTACTGATATCACCTATAACGAACCAAAGCTTGTGGATCAAATGTTACCGACCATGAAGCGGGTAGCCGGAGAAGAGAATGTTCAGACCCAAAAAGCCATAACCGGAGCGGAGGATTTTTCCTATTTTCAAAGAGAAGTACC
>JBFOMC010000325.1:0-25911 GCA_040830565.1 Flavobacteriaceae bacterium | reverse complement strand
TTGGTGTTGAGCTTAAAGAACATTCCCCCGCTAAATCGCAGGGTGGGCGTTAATTGTGTACCTTCCACATAACTATATAAAGGGAGTTCCAGACGCAGCGCCAAGCTGAAGTCCGGGCTTATCTGAACGGCCAGTTCCGGCCTTAAAAAGACCCACTCCCCTCCTGTGTTCGGTAGATTTATTTCGTTGATCTTATCCTCAGTAGCTTTCCTGTATTTAACAATCAGGCCAGGATTAAAAATGGTATTAAACAATAAGAACTGATCCGTATAGCCAAGATTGGCCTGAATTACATCGCCGAATTCATAAGTAGAGGTATTATTTAAATATTCATTATTCTTCCCGGTAAATCTATAGGTAAAACTTCCGGAAAGGCTAGCCGAAGGTCTGAATGAAAGTCCTTTAGAGAAAGATAGCCATCCCAAACCATCCCATGCACCACTTCCAGGCTGCAAATCTGCTGTCAGCAATATTCCCTGGGCTGTATTGATATCTGATCGTCCCAGCGGGGCTTTTACTCCCGCACCAAAATTAAGCAGGGTGTTTACTCCCAAAAGATTGGGAATGGCATATTTAAGAAGGAGCACCGCATCTCCAATACCCGTGGTTTCTGTAAAATTCTCATTCCCAAATTGGGTTATGGTCCTGGTCTGGTTTACCCAGGTAAATAATGTTTCTATTGCCAGCCTATCAGAAAAAGAGTAGCCAATTCCAAGCAGAACAGAATTTGTGATCCTTTCACGAGAATCATCATCCAGCCTGTCCGATCCGGCATTTAAAGTATTGAGATTATTATAATCATAGTTCAGACCCATACTCAAGATCCCTTTGCCCTCGTTGGGCATGCCAAGATTATTAGACAAAGGCACGCCCCCCGAACAACAAGTTTGCGCATAGACTTGCTGTCCAAACAGAAAAACCATCAGGATGAAGGTGGTCTGCTTGTGCATAAAAGGAAAACTACCAATTTTTAGTAGTTAAAAGCATCAAGTCCTTACAACAAGGGTTCAGAGACAAAATTTTCACTGATTTTAACTGCCTGCTAAAGCGTAAAAAAAAGCTCCTGAGATCAGGAGCTTTTTACTAGTGATGTGTATCACTGTCATTGGTATCGTCCTCCCTATATTTACAACAGGGGTGAATGTTATCGTAGGCCTCTTGAGTGGCTTTGAGTTCTTTGGTATCATGACCAACCTCAACCAGTGCTGTCTTTATTTGCATTGGATCTGTTTTCCGTTCATCAAAAATTAGATTCAATTGATGAGAAGGAATATCCCAGAGGGCGTACTTAACCCCTTTCACTCCTAAAGCAGCCTTTTCTATCCGCATTTTGCACATTTCACATTTGCCGTCAACCTCAAAGGTCATCTTCTTGTTCTTCTCCTGACCAGACGCGATCGTTAGGGTGAAAAAACAAACAAGAACTAAAACTATTTTTTTCATACGCTGTTTTTAGTGGTTTATAATTTATATCTAAACCCGGCATAATACATCCGTCCCATAATGGGTGCATATACTATACTGGTATCAAAATTTGGACCAAAAGGGTCTTCTGCTCCCAAAACAGGATTACTTTGAGTAAAATTAGTCAAATTTTCGCCTCCGGCATAAACTTCAAATTTGGCTGAGAATACTTTAGTTACCTGCGCATTCATTAAACTATATCCGTCCACGTTCTCGGGCAATTGAAATGCCAAAGGGTTTGTAGAGGTATTCGGTAATCTTTGCTCTCCTAAGCTATGCAAGGTATAATCAAAACGCCATTGGGCACCCTTATCCTTCAATGGGGTTTCATAACCGAGGTTAACAAAAAATCGTTTCCTGGCCTGCAAAGGCTTTTGTAGCAATCCGGTCTGATAATCGGTCTTTACATCATACAACTTGTAGGCCGCACGCAAATCAAGATCTTTGAGGAGTTCATAATTTACTTCCAACTGGAAGCTATTGGCAAAGCTCTTCCCATCTAGATTATAGAAAGAGATTTCCTGAGGATTTTCCCAGTCGACCACCACCTGATTAATAAAGTCAGTTCTGTAGAAGTCGACAGTGATATCTCCGGGCCTCTCGAATAAAGTGAAGCCCTGTAAAAAACTCAGTCCGTAATTCCAGGCATCTTCAGGGTCTAAGCCATAAACACTGCCCTCAGTATCCAAAAGGCGGATACTTCGCGCAGAGGCAAACAACTGCTGATTCTCCGCAAAGATATTCGCTGCTCTTCTTCCCCGCCCAAATGAACCTCTAAGACTTGCGCCTTCCCAGGGGGTATACCTTATATGAAAACGCGGGGTTATAAAAGTTCCCAAACGGTTATGGGTATCTACTCGGAGTCCGGCCGTTAAACTTACCTTTTCCAGATCCTCATAACTGTATTCAAAAAAAGCTCCAACAGAATTATCGGTCCTGGAGTAGGTATCAATATTCACCAGTTCATCATAGCCGTCATAAGCGAAAGTTAGTCCCGACTTAAATTTATTTCGGGTATCTCCTAAAATGGAATTAAAGATCAGATTAGAATATATGCTTTCGTGATCAATGTTGTACTGATTAAAACCAAAATAAGATTCCTGCTTGTGTTTGCTGTAAGAGAACTGAAAACCAAAGCTCTGAAAAGGCAGTTCCGGAAACACATAGCCCAATTTAATAGAAGAATCAAATCTACGCGTATCTATTTCGCTACCCCATAAATTTGTGTCGAACCTATCTATTAGAGGATCATACCCCAACTGTCCTACTTGTTTTTCATCGTTCAAAAACCGTAAGTTGATAAAACTAACCCAACCGGTTTCAGGATCCTGAAACTGCCAGCGGTTCTGCACATTGATCTGATTCGCCAGAGGGGCGTCTAAAAACCCATCTGAATTTCTATCTTCTTCCTGATCTCTGCGATTTCCATGGATATAAAGGCCTGCACTCCATTTATCTGATAATTTTCTATTGATGTGCGTATTGAGTTCTAACCTTCCATTTCTATTGGCATATCCATTTAAGAATAAGGCATTGTCCGTTAAAGGTTTTACCAGCTCCGCATTAATCTGCCCGGATATACTTTCGTACCCATTAACCACACTGCCTGCCCCTTTAGTGATCTGAATACTCTCTACCCAGGTACCTGGGGTAAAAGTGAGACCAAATGCCTGGGAGGCTCCCCTTACCATTGGAATATTTTCCTGGGTAATTAGGAGATACGGACTTGTTAGCCCTAACATTCTGATTTGCTTTGTTCCCGTAAGTGCATCGGAAAAATTAACGTCGATGGCAGGATTTGTCTCAAAACTTTCAGATAGATTACAGCAGGCCGCTTTAAGCAATTCAGCACTATTCACTGTTACAATATTCTGAGAGCTGAATCTGGCCTTTCGCAAAGCGTCCTTCTTTTTAACCAGCTCTACCTCATCCAATTCATTAGAAGGCACCAGCCAGTGATGTACCATTTGGGGTGAATTGATGGTTAAGGTATCGGACTGAAACCCGACATAGCTGATAATTAATTTATTGTATGCTTTGGAATAAGGAATACTAAAAGTTCCATTTTCTCTGGTAATGGTTCCTATTTGGGAATCCATCCAGTATACATTTGCCCCGGAGAGTCCAATATGTTTGTTCTCTGCATTGGCCTCCATAACCATCCCTTCTAACTTCTCTTGCGAAAAAGAAAGTAGAGGAAGCAAGCCAATAAAGACAGTAATGATAATTTTCTTCATCTTTTTCTTTTAGGTAAGATTCATCAACAACATTGCTAAGGCCATCACAAGCATTATGGAATTCTCTATAAAAGTGGCCTCCGTCATGGGAAGTTTCAAAGATGTTCCCAGGCAGGCACATCTAATGCTCTTCTTATCCAGGAGGGTTCTTGTAACTCCAACGGTAGTTATTCCCAAAAGAACCAAAGTGACTACTAAGGCAACATTTATTTGAATACGCATCAGGAACATAAGTCCAAGTATAAGCTCTATAAAGGGATAGGCCCAGCCATAGAGTGGTAACGCCTTGGCCAAAGGATCGTACATACGAAAGCTATCTGGAAATCCTTTTAGGTCCAGAAATTTAAAAAAGCTGAATACGATAAAAAACAGGCCCATGAAATCTAGCATGGCTGCCTGGCTATTCCATTCCCTAAAGTTTAGCAAAATGCTAGCGCTGATGATGTAAAAGAAGATTAGGAACAGCGGTCTTAATTGCTGCCATTTGGACTTTTGTTCGGTTGATTCTAAAGTCGCGGGCGGTGCATCTGAACTTGCTTCAGAAATTGAATATTTTCCTCCAAGTGCAGCTTTAAAACTGCTCAATGGAATATGAGATGACATCGATATGTTGGCTTCAGCGCGCTCCAGATTCACATCGACCTGGCCGACACCCGGGAGCGCCATCAGTCGTTCTGTGACTGTTGCGACGCATCCTTCGCAGGTCATCCCATCTATTTTATATATATGTTTCATTGTGATATTTTAAATTTTACTGATATTCTAGACTTAGCAAATGCATTATTGCATTGAGGTATTCTAAATATCTTCCGAATAGATTCAAATAAAGCCTATTTGACTCCAACGGGAGTAGTCGTAAAATTTAAGATATCAAATTAAAAACACCTGATCCAGAAGCTGAAGATCATAGGTTATTAGGGGCGGTGGGTAGCCCAAATGAGGAACAATTTGTTCCTGGAGCCCCTCAAAAAGATTAATATAAGCATAGGTGAAAGAACTGAGAAAGAGCAATTGATCTGCACTCAATTCATCAAAAGACAATTTTAGGCTGTCTTGACCGTCAACCACGATGGTCTCGTCGTCACAGCATTCCATTTCGGGCATTTCCTCAGCACCTCCCATTAACATCCCGCAGCTAGCTGCTTCCGAAAAAAAAGCAATATCCACTAAATGCCCCATGCAAAAATGCTTCTCAACCGTCCACGAAGTGGTGGAAGCCAGTAGCAATAGAGCCATTAGGCACGAAAATATTTTGTGAAGTACTCCTTTCATCGACTGTAAAAGTACAAATTTAACGCTAATCCCCTGGAAGCTATTGCATTCTTAACGAAACTTTAGGTCTGCGGATTTAGGAAATTTGGCCTTAAAAAAGCCTATTTTTGCACAAATATTTTAAGCATGTTTGAGGCATTGGAGATAAAGGTTAAGCAGATACTTTTAAGTTCAGACGAGGAGGTTACTTCTCGCTTACAAGCAGTTTGTGAGCTGTTGCGGGCTTCCATTCCTTACTATGATTGGGTTGGATTCTACTTTAGGAACGGGGATAAGGAAGAACTAAAGCTCGGTCCATTTGCCGGAGAACCTACAGATCATACCATAATTCCTTTTGGCAAAGGAATCTGTGGTCAGGTGGCGGTCAGTAATGAAAATTTTGTGGTCCCCGATGTAAGCGCACAGGACAATTATATTGCATGTAGCATAAGTGTCAAAGCTGAAATAGTTGTCCCTCTTTTCGTCAACGGCGAAAATGTGGGTCAAATAGATATCGATTCTAACAGCCCGGATCCTTTTTCTCCGGAGGACGAGAGGTTTTTAGAATTTGTAAATAGTGAAGTGGCTAAAATTCTTTAAAACTTTAGCAGTTTTGTTGATAACACAATCTCTATAGTACTGCTAAAAAAATTATTTTTGTTTGCTTCAAACCCTAACTATAAGCACACAAAAATGAGTACTTCAAAAAAAGCGACTTCTGCCCTAATTTCTGTATTTCACAAAGACGGATTAGAACCCATTGTAAGGAAACTTGCAGAACTGGATATTTCAATCTATTCTACCGGTGGTACTGAGAAATTTATTCGCGATTTAGGTATTGACGTAGTTCCTGTTGAAGATGTTACCAGCTATCCTTCTATTTTGGGGGGACGGGTTAAAACACTTCACCCCAAAGTCTTTGGCGGTATTTTGAATAGGCAGGACAATGAAGGCGATGTGGCACAATTAGAGGAATTTGATATCCCACAGATAGATATTGTTATTGTAGATCTTTATCCTTTTGAGAAAACCGTCTCCGGCGGCGCATCTGAACAGGAGATCATAGAAAAGATTGATATTGGAGGCATATCGCTTATCCGAGCTGCAGCCAAAAATTATAAGGATGTGTGTTGTATTTCCTCTATGGACGACTACGCAGAGTTTTTAGACTTGCTACATAGTAAAAGTGGTACTACCTCTCTTGAAGATCGAAAGCGATTTGCAGCCAAGGCGTTTAACATATCTTCTCATTATGACACCGCTATCTTCAATTATTTCAACAAGGATCACGAACTGGCCGTTCTAAAAATTAGTGAAACCGGCGGAAAGGTGCTGCGCTATGGTGAAAATCCGCATCAGAAGGGTTTCTTCTTTGGCGACTTTGAAGCTATGTTTACAAAACTTCATGGAAAGGAGCTTTCCTATAACAATCTGTTAGATGTAGATGCTGCGGTGAATCTCATGCAGGAATTTATGCAAGATGACCCTACTTTCGCCATACTAAAACATAATAACGCTTGTGGTCTGGCTACCAGAGACAACATTCACCAGGCATACGTTGACGCCCTGGCTGGTGATCCGGTTTCGGTTTTCGGAGGTATTTTGATCAGTAATGTTGAGATAGATGAAGCAACCGCCGAAGAAATTCACAAACTCTTTTGCGAGGTGGTAATTGCCCCTTCGTTTAGCCCGGAGGCGCTTGAAATTTTGAAGGGAAAGAAAAACAGAATTTTACTGATCTTAAAGGAAACCGCTTTACCAGAAACCATTGTCAGAACCTGCCTAAATGGGGTATTAGTTCAGGACAAAGATCACAAAACCGATACAGTGGGGGGACTGGACTACGTGACCGAGCAAAAACCATCAGAAAGGGAATTGGAAGACCTAATTTTTGCTTCCAAGCTTTGTAAGCACACCAAATCAAACACCATTGTACTGGCAAAAAACAAACAGTTGTGTGCGAGCGGAACGGGACAAACTTCGCGGGTAGATGCTCTAAATCAGGCTATTCACAAAGCAAAATCCTTCAATTTTGACCTTGAAGGTGCGGTTATGGCAAGCGATGCTTTTTTCCCTTTTCCAGATTGTGTAGAAATTTCGCATAAAAGTGGTATTACCAGCGTTATACAGCCTGGAGGGTCTATTAAAGACCAGCTTAGCATCGATTATTGTAACGAAAATGGAATTGCCATGGTGATGACGGGGACCCGTCATTTTAAGCATTAATTTTACTACTTTTGTCGATGAAATACACCCTTTAATCCGAAAACCAAACTTGTATAATGGGATTTTTTGATTTTTTAACTGAGGAAATTGCGATCGATCTTGGGACCGCAAACACCCTCATTATCCATGCCGACAAAGTAGTTGTGGATAGCCCTTCTATCGTAGCCAGAGATAGAATAACAGGGAAAATAATTGCAGTTGGCAAAGAAGCCAATATGATGCAAGGAAAAACCCATGAGAATATTAAAACCATACGACCGCTTAAAGATGGGGTAATTGCAGATTTTGATGCCTCTGAAAAGATGATCAACATGTTCATTAAGAACATTCCCGCCTTGAAGAAAAAGTGGTTCCCCCCTGCTTTAAGAATGGTAATTTGTATTCCTTCGGGGATTACGGAGGTTGAAATGAGGGCGGTAAAGGAATCTGCCGAAAGGGTTAATGGGAAAGAGGTGTATTTGATCCATGAACCCATGGCCGCGGCAATAGGAATTGGCTTGGACATTATGCAGCCCAAGGGGAATATGATTGTAGATATTGGAGGAGGAACAACCGAAATTGCCGTAATAGCCCTTGGAGGTATTGTATGCGACAAGTCGGTTAAAATTGCGGGAGATGTCTTTACCAACGACATCATTTACTATATGCGAACTCAGCACAACCTTTATGTGGGCGAGAGCACTGCAGAAAATATAAAAATCCAAATAGGATCTGCAACAGAGGATCTTCAATCTCCACCAGATGAAATGTCTGTTCAGGGACGGGATTTGCTTACCGGAAAACCAAAACAGGTATCAATCTCTTTTAGGGAAATTGCCAAAGCATTGGACAAATCAATTTTAAGGGTAGAAGACGCGGTGATGGAAACCCTGTCTCAAACGCCTCCGGAACTTGCAGCTGATATTTATAATACTGGTATTTACCTGGCCGGTGGAGGATCTATGCTTCGAGGATTAGACAGAAGGCTATCTCAAAAAACCGATCTACCTGTTTATATTGCAGAAGACCCGCTGAGGGCCGTTGTAAGGGGTACCGGAATTGCTTTAAAAAACCTGGAACGCTATAAGAGCATACTGATCAAGTAAAATGGCAATGCCAATTATCCAATGATCTCTCCCGATCATTATAAATCGCGTACAATCATTCAATAGTAAAGTTGCATGCAGCAGATAATCAAATTTATCATACGGTATAAGACCTCGCTGCTTTACATGCTCCTATTGATAATCGCCCTGGCCTTCACGGTACAATCTCATTCCTATCATCGTTCAAAGTTCTTTAATTCTGCAAATTGGATCACTGGAAGCATCTACAATACAGCCAATGGTATTTCTTCTTATTTCGACCTGGATGAAGAGAACAAGAAATTAGTGGAAGAGAACCTTCGACTGAGGAACTTACTATACAACAAAAGAGCAGAAGACAGTATAGAAATAGACACCAGCGCAATTAACTATGAAATAACTTCCGCCCAGATCATAAAGAACAGCTATGCAAATCCGAATAATTATATTACCATAAACAAGGGTAAGAAGGACAGTGTTAAACAGGATATGGGCGTAATTACCTCAAAAGGCATCCTGGGCATTGTTGAACATAGTTCGAATAAGTTCTCTTCCGTACAAAGTATCCTGAACACCAAATCGAATATTAACGCCAAAATAAAGAACACCAATTATTTTGGTTCCCTTGTGTGGGACACCGAAAGGTATGACGTGGTACAATTGGAAGATATTCCGAGATTGGTTCCACTGTTGGTGGGCGACACCATCGTAACAGGTGCCATGTCGAGCATCTTTCCGGAGAACATTCCCATAGGAACCATCAAGAAATTTGACCTTAATGTATCAAAGAGTTTTTACCGAATTGATGTTGAACTTTTTAACGATATGACGAACGTCAAGAACGTTTACCTCATATATAATATTAACAGACCTGAAGTCCTTCAATTGAAGGAAGAAATTGCAAATGACCAATAGTTTTTACTTAATAAATGTGGTAAGGTTTGCACTACTGGTACTAGTGCAGGTATTGGTATTCAATAGGCTAAATTTCTTTGGATTTATTAATCCCATGGTCTATATCCTTTTCTTGTATTGGTATCCTATTAAGGAAAACAGAGCCTTGTTTTTAGGTATTGGTTTTTTCCTAGGTCTTTGCATCGATTTTTTCTCAGATACTATGGCGCTGAATGCCGCTTCAACCGTGACAATTGCATATTTAAGACCCGCCATTATGAGGTTTGTTTTTGGTGTGAACTACGAATTCCAAAGTTTTAAGTTATCCAACACCACCAGGGCACAACAAATTACATTTTTGGCGTTATTAGTAATAGCACATCACATCATTTTCTTTACGCTGGAATTTTTCAGTTTAGCTAATTTGCTATTAATTTTGAAGAAAGTTGTATTTACAGGATTTGCTACCCTGGTTCTCTGTTTGTTATTTGGCTCGCTTTTTAGTGTAAGTAAGGAGTAATGAAGAAAGTTTTACTATCATCCATAATAATCATTATAGGTGTCATGTTCATTGGCAGGTTGTCCTATCTGCAAATATTTAGCTTTTCTCCTGATCAGGTGCTAGAAGACCCGGCAATTAAACCCATCTACGACTATCCTGAACGCGGTTATATCTACGACCGGAACGGAAAACTTTTGGTAGGTAATGATCCGGCTTATGATGTGATGGTAATTCCAAGAGAAGTGCAACCTTTAGATACCTTGGAATTTTGTACGCTCCTGGGAATTGAAAAGCAAAAGTTTGTTGAAAAACTGAGGAAGGCAAGAATTTATTCTCCAAGATTACCATCTGTACTTGTACCTCAACTTTCTAAGGAAGACTATGCCATGCTTCAGGAAAAAATGCGGAAGTATGAAGGTTTTTACATTCAAAAAAGATCATTAAGATATTACGACACCCCAAGTGCGGCCAATGTTTTGGGATACATTAGTGAGGTTAATGAACGTGACCTGGCCAAAAATCCTTATTATGCCCAGGGTGAATTAACCGGAAGGACAGGAGTTGAGAAACAGTATGATGAGATCCTTAGGGGGAGAAAAGGGGTGCAATACATCCAAAAAGACAGATTTAACAGGGATATTGGCAGGTATAAAGGGGGCATTCTAGACACTTTACCCGAGCAAGGAAAGGAAATACATATTACTATAGATAAGGACCTGCAGGAATATGGCGAACGTCTAATGCACGGAAAGCGAGGTGGCATTGTAGCCATAGAACCTTCCTCCGGGGAGATTTTATCCATGATATCCGGACCTACCTATGATCCGGCCTTGTTGGTAGGACGAGAACGCTCCAAGAATTACAGTAAACTACATTACGATACCATAGCGCAACCTTTGTTCGACCGATCGATATCCGCCGAAGGTTCTCCAGGTTCTCCATTTAAGACTTTGAATGCCCTGGTAGCCCTGCAAGAGGGTGTGATATCTCCTTCAACAACGGTTAGATGCTATAATGGCTTTTACGTAGGAAGAACCAAAAGAGGTTGTCACTGCGGTGGCGGTATTCGCAATCTGAACAACGGCATCTACAAGTCGTGCAACGCGTATTTTGCCAGTACGTTCAGGAAGATCTATGACAAGTATCCTACTACCGATGAGGGTATGGATGTCTGGGAAAAACATATGAAAAGTTTTGGCCTTGGGGGTTATTTGGGTTCTGACCTTTATACAGGAAGGCCCGGAAGAATTCCTAATACCGCCTATTATGATAAATGGTACGGTGATAACCGCTGGACTGCGTCCTATATCATTTCCAATTCAATTGGACAGGGAGAGGTTGCTGCCACCCCCTTGCAGTTAGCTAATATGACTGCGGCAATCGCGAACCGCGGGCACTATTACACTCCTCATGTGCTTAAAAAAGTGGAGGGTGAGGATATCACTAACCCGAAATTCGTGGAAGCTAAGCAAACCACCATTGATAAGCGACATTTTGACCTCGTTATCCGAGGTATGGCTGATGTTTACAAAAAGGGTACGGCTAAATGGGTTCAGGTACCGGACATTGAGATCGCTGGGAAAACCGGAACGGTAGAAAACTTCACCATCATAGACAGTGTAAAAACCCAGCTGACCGATAACTCCGTTTTTGTGGCTTTCGCTCCTGTAGATAAACCCAAAATTGCGATAGCTGTTTATATTGAAAATGGTTATTACGGCTCAAGGTATGCAGGTCATATTGCCTCACTGATGATAGAGAAATACCTGAAAGGAGAAATTACCCGAAGAGACCTGGAAAAAAGAATGCTAGAAAAGACATTAGAACACGAATACGCCAAACCTTATAGCGGAAAAGAATTCAAGATAAACGAGTATGTCTGGTAGAAATGTCTTAAAGCGGATAGACTGGCTTACCGTTTTATTTTATCTTCTTCTTGTGGGCATGGGTTGGGTTAATATCTATTCTAGTACCTTTACCGGAAGCGAACAATCCATTTTCGATTTCAGCCAATTATATGGCAAACAGCTGTTCTTTATAGGCGTAAGCTTAATAGCACTTATTTTGATCCTGGCCATAGAGGCCAGCTTCTATGAACGTTTCTCCAGTGTCTTGTACATTATTGTTATGGTCCTTCTTTTAGGGCTTTTTCCCTTTGGAAAAACCATAGCAGGGGCAACTTCATGGTACGATCTGGGATTTTTCAACCTCCAGCCTTCGGAACTTGCCAAAGTGGTAACGGCTTTGGCCCTTGCCAAATACCTGAGTGATATTCAGACAGACATCAAAAGGTGGAAAGATCAACTCTACGCATTTTTAATTATCATTATTCCGGCATTGCTTATTATTCCTCAGCCAGACCCTGGCAGTGCTATGGTCTTTTTTGCTCTTGTGTTTGTTATTTTCAGAGAAGGCCTACCGCTCTATTATCTTGGGATAGCCGCACTTGCCGTACTTATTTTTATTACCACGCTCATGTTTGGCACTACCTGGGTTGGTATAGGGCTGGCACTTTTAATAGCCATCTTTTTGACCGTTAAAAAGGCCACATTTAAGGTCCCGGTATTTCCTTTGATTTCCTTTTTTATCATTTCTATTGCGTTTTCACTTTCTGTGAATTTTGTGTTTAACAATGTTTTTGAACAGCGACACAGAGACAGATTTAGCCTTTGGCTTAGATTAGAAAAAGACCCGGACAAGCTAGAGGAGATCCGGAAAACCATTGGATATAACACCTATCAATCTGAAAAGGCTATTGAATCTGGAGGGTTCTTCGGAAAAGGCTTTTTAGAAGGTACACGAACCAAAGGCGATTTTGTACCTGAGCAGCATACAGACTACATTTTCAGTACTGTGGGTGAAGAATGGGGGTTTCTTGGCACTACTACGGTCGTCATCCTATTCACCCTTCTTCTTCTGAGATTGGTATACCTGGCCGAAAGGCAACGCAGTGATTTTAGTAGAATGTACGGCTACGGGGCGATTTCTATCCTGCTCATACATTATTTTATAAATGTAGGGATGGTTCTTGGAGTATTACCAACCCTAGTCATTCCTCTGCCCTTCTTCAGTTATGGCGGATCTGGCTTGATTGGCTTTACCGCACTGCTTTTTATTTTCCTAAAATTGGATGCCAATAGGTTAAATGAGTGGCTATGATTTAAAATTTCCAATCCCTTGCACTAACCTGCCCCTCTAGCCTGCTTTCCATATCATCTTCTAAGTTCTTCAGGAAGTCAATTCCTGTAAGTTGTTCTATTCGATCTACCGGGACGACAAAGCTCTTCAACCTTGAGGTACTTTCTCTATGGGGTATTAAAAATGCCAGTACTTTTAGATCTTCTGGCTTACCCCTGACAATTATTTTATAATACATTTTCGGTACGGCCACATCTTCATCCCCTATAACGGGCAAACCTCGTTTTAAGACCCCGCCGGTTGCAATGTAAAGTTGGCCGTATTTTTTGCACCAATAACGCACCTGCATTTCCAATCTGTTCCAAACCCCGGCATTGAAGTCTTTGTCCTGAGGCGATATATTGCTGGTATAAAAGGTTTCGTTATAGGCATTCAACGAAAACCTTCGATCTCCGGCCGGGCATAAATGTCCCCGATCATAGCCAGACCCGCGGTAATTTCTCCAGTCCGCAGATTTGCTTTTGACCCTGGGGTCTTCAATAAAATACGGACGTTTTCTGTCATCTTGGGTCAGATGTGAAGGTTCCAAAACATAGGCTACCCATTCTGCCTGCTCAAATGCCTCACTGTATGAAAGCCAATAAAAGTTGTGTTTAACTACGGTATTCGTTGTAGAACTTGGAACAAAATAATCCGGAAGTTCCATTGAGTTGTCTGTTCCTCCATCATGGGAATAGGTAGCTGGGGTATAGAAATTCTCAAAAACCCAAAAACCGACGATACATAGCAAGATAAGTGCCGTATATATGGTCTTATTTTTTAAGCGAAAGCCTCGTTTTTTCATCTGCCAAATTTAGCCTAATTTAAAGGCAAATATCGGATTGTCCGAAGTAAGGTTTTAAGAAATAAATCGACTAAAGCATTGTAATACCCTTGCCGCTAAAATGTTTAGTTTGCAAGGGATTTTTTTAACAAACTTAAATAGAAAGGAAAGAACATGCTTACTTGGAAAGATGTTATTCATTTTACTGTTAATGGTAATCCTGAGCCAGACAGGAGGGTTGAAAAGACTGAGGAGGAATGGAGAACTTTACTCAGTCCGGAACAATTCAGGATAACCCGAAAAAAAGGAACAGAAGCTCCTCATTCCGGAGCTTTGTGCAGTATTTACGAAGCAGGTAAGTATTCCTGCGTTTGTTGTGATACGCCGCTTTTTGATTCGAGCATCAAGTTTGAATCAGGGACTGGTTGGCCGAGTTTTACCCAACCCATCAAAGAAAATGCCATCAAGTATGAGAAAGATACGGCATTTGGGATGATAAGAGTTGAAGTTATGTGCAATACTTGTGATGCACACTTGGGCCATGTATTCCCGGATGGTCCGGCTCCAAGTGGCCTTCGATATTGTATTAACTCAGAGTCAATGAACATTATAAAAGAAAGGATAAGCAATGAGCAATAAAGGACTGGAATTAGCAACGGTAGGAGGCGGATGTTTCTGGTGTGTTGAAGCCGTATTTAAGGAAATCAAGGGAGTAGAAAAAGTAGTGTCTGGTTATACCGGGGGCACAGCTCCAGGAAAACCTACATATAGGGAGGTATGCTCCGGATTAACCGGACATGCCGAGGTGGTGCAGGTCACATATGATCCAAAAGTGTTGTCTTACGAAGATCTTCTGATCATTTTTATGACCAGTCATGACCCAACAACGCTCAACAGACAAGGAGCAGATATGGGAACTCAATACCGTTCTGTAATCTACTATCACGATGAAGCTCAGAGAGAAATTGCAGAGGTGGTGATAAAGGAGGTAGGGCCATATTATGATAATCCTATTGTGACTGAATTAAGCCCCTTGGCTACTTTTTATGAAGCCGAAGATTACCATCAAGATTATTACGCAAACAATCAGTCTCAAGGATATTGTAGTGCTGTGATTACCCCTAAACTGGCCAAGTTGCGAAAGCTTCATGCAGATAAATTAAAGAACTCTGAAGTAGGTTCCTGACAGCCACAGGATAGCACTATTTATTGGTTGTTGTTGATTTGTATTTCATCCAATTAACCACTGCCGACTAAGCGAAATTACATAGCCGAAAACCGGCTAAAAGGAAGGAGTTTATCAAATGACAAAAGACGTTAATGAAGGAAATAGATCAGATAACACGGATTTGAAATCCGTGTTATCTGAGTTTGAAGTGGGCCGGTGGATAGATACCAACGGAAAGCCCTCTAAGCAGTTAAAGCTTTCTGATCTCAAGGGAAAGTTTAAGGTGGTATTTTGTTTTCAAAGCTGGTGTCCCGGCTGTCACAGCAAAGGGTTTCCAGATCTGAAACAAATGATTGAAGCCCTAAAAGACAGGGACGATATTGTATTTCTGGCGGTACAAACGGTTTTTGAAGGGTTCGACTCAAATACATACGAAAAGATGGTGGCAACCCAAGAAAAGTATCAACTGCAAATACCTTTTGGGCATGACGCAGGGAGTGATGGAAAGTCAATGTCTAATATCATGCGGAATTATCGCACCGGAGGAACACCATGGTTCATCTTCATTGACAGGGAAGATAAGATAGTGTTCTCAGATTTTCACTTAAATGCTGATGCGGCCGTAGATTTCTTAAAAACCGTTTAACTAAATGAATGACAGGCCGATAATAAAACTATACGGTAGAGAAAACTGTCATAAGACGGAGTTCTACAAAGAAGTATTGAAGGAAATGGAGTTCCCCTTTGAGTTTTTGGATGTGATAGAAAGTAAGGAGAATGCCGATGAATTACGGGCACTTTACAAAAATGGAAGTTTAAATTTCCCACAATAACCATTGGAGAGAAAAAACTGAGAAATCCATCCAAAGAAGCGCTAGAGCTTTGGATAAATAAATTGTTGCCCGAAAGAATCCCCATTGTTCATGATAAGGCTAACAAGCAATTTACAATGAACATTAACGGAGCGCTTGGGAAGGTAATCTATGAAGAAAACAAGGGACACATGTATTTGACGCA
This sequence comes from Flavobacteriaceae bacterium, assembly GCA_040830565.1. GTDB lineage: Bacteria > Bacteroidota > Bacteroidia > Flavobacteriales > Flavobacteriaceae > JAFMPW01. The sequence continues at coordinate 10,127 of JBFOMC010000325.1, read as the reverse complement.
TTCCGAAATACCCTATGATCTTAGAGGCAGGGGAATAGGGAAAGTGATGGTAACAAAAGTCTTTGAGAAACTTACCGAAGAGGGATATGAAGCCACCGCTATATGTTCGTTTATTAAGGCTGTAGCAAGAAGAAGTACTAAATGGAGCAAAATAAATCATTAGCCTCATCAGGCTTATTACAAAGAATAATGGCTATCCCTTTGGGGTATTCTGAGCTGAGCTACCAAAAAAAGAAATACGGTGTGAGAAGGTCAGATTTCAATGGAGGTCAGAGCATTAAAATTTATGCTGAAGAATTAGGAGGTTCAGATTTTGTCAGTCTTAACTACTATATAACCTCTAAGGCCGAAAGCCTAAAGCCCTGTGAAATGCCTAAGCAAAAGGTGATCGATTTTTTAAAAAACTATGAGGACATCTGCTAAAAATAACAAGGATAATATTGCCACGATTGCGCTTGGTGGAAGTTGTCATTGGTGCACCGAGGCGCTGTTTCAGTCCTTAATAGGAGTGTGTCTGGTTGAACAGGGTTACGTGGCTTCAGGTGCTGTATATGACACTTTTTCCGAGGCGGTGGTAGTGCATTTTAATAAAGAGCTTATTACTTTAAAAAACCTTATTGAAATTCATCTACACACTCACAAGTGTACATCCAGGCATAGCATGAGGGCAAAATACCGCTCTGCTATCTATACTTATGATGATACGCAGGCCGAGGAAGCAAAATCAATATTGATAGCATTACAAAAAGACTTTGAAGACCACATCATAACGGAGGTATTGCCCTTCAAAGCATTTAAGTTGTCCGAGGAGAGATTTCATAATTATTATTATTCGAATCCCGAAAAGCCTTTTTGTGAAAATTATATCAACCCTAAATTGCAATTGTTGCAACAAAGATTTAGCGCTGTAGTAGATCAGAAGAAACTATAGTAAATACATTATTAATTAACAAGCACCAAACATATGATCATAGATAATATAAAAAACTATTTTAAGGCCAAGTTGGAAGGCAAAGCGACATCTGAAGCCCCGGAAGGCGTATGCCCTAATTGCTGGGGCAAACAGGAGTGGGACGGAAAGTTCTACGAGAAGATTAAAGCAAACAACATTACTCCTGAAACAAACACTTATACTAGTTTTATACATGAAGTGGTAGAAAAACTAGACAAGATCACTTTAAAGGAGGACACCTATGTCTGCACTAGCTGCAATATGAAATATCCCAAATAAGAAATCTTATTACAAAAAAGCCGGATGAAGTTTCATCCGGCTTTTTCTTTATGTTTTGCATTCTTAGCCTTTTACGCTGGCCAGTTTTGCATGTTTAATATTGTTTATCTTAAGGTCTTGTAATACATTAACGGCTTCCTCTACATAGACATCTTTTGCCAGATTCTTATGCCAACGATCTCTTTTCTCTCTCAAGACAGGGTCTTTTGTAAATAGCTCTTGTTCATACTTCAGAGACTCAAAAGTAAGTTTTGAATCGTATTCAGAAAGTGATTTAAAGTATTTAGACCTTTCCTTGTCTTTTTGCGCTTCACTTTTGTAGGTATTGTAATTTAAAGAAACCAGAGTTTCATCTTGCTGTTCTTTTAACCATTTGGCATTTTCCTCAATAAGTTTTATTTGCGGATTGTCTGCCATTCGTTTGGTGCTATTGGCAATAGTCGCTTCATAGTCTATATAACCGTCCCAGGTATCGTACTCCGCCGGAGTAATCTTATCCCATCCAAGCGGATTCTGCTGATCTCTTTCTCCAAGATCAATATAGCTATAGCGGTCCGGAACTACCACATCACTCTTTACTCCTTCTAGCTGAGTAGAGCCCCCATTGATCCTGTAAAACTTCTGGGTAGTCAGTTTAATGGCTCCCAAGTCGCCATGCTCGTTGCTACGCACTATGTTTTCTAGTGGGATCACGTTTTGTACTGTGCCTTTACCAAAGGTCTGCTTACTTCCAATTACAATGGCTCTCTTATAATCTTGCATAGCAGCAGCCAATATCTCAGAGGCAGAAGCCGATAATTCATTCACCAGGATTACCAAGGGACCATCCCATTGGATACGCTCGTCTTTGTCCTCATAAATATCTTTATCCTTGCCTGAAGATCTCACCTGAACTATGGGCCCATCCTTAATAAAGAGCCCGGCCATTTCAACGACAGTTTTTAAAGAACCACCACCATTGTCTCTAAGATCTAGAATTAGACCTTCGGCCCCTTCCTGCTTAAGGCGTTGTACTTCCTTAGCAACGTCCGTAGCGGCATTTCTTTCTGAATAATCATCAAAGTCTACATAGAACTTGGGTAGATTGATAATACCAAATTTCTGATTCTCTTTGGTGACCGTAGCGGATTTAGCATAGGATTCTTCCAGGACCACTACATCCCTGGTAATTGAAACATTTTCTATAGTTCCGTCTACCTTTCTTACGGTCAGATCTACAATGGTTCCTTTAGGGCCCTTGATAAGTTTAATAGCATCATCCAGACGCATCCCAACGATATCTACTGCTGGTTCTCCATCTTGTCCTACTTTCAGGATCTCATCTCCTACTTCAAGCTTTTGATCTCTCCAAACAGGACCACCGGATATAATTTCTACAATTTTTGCGCCTTCTGGCTTTTTCTGAAGTCGCGCCCCAATACCTTCAAAGTTACCTCTCATGCTGATATCGAACTTCTCCTTATCCTCCGGTTGAAAGTAATAGGTATGAGGATCAAACTCATCAACAATTGTATTTATATACTGTACAAACCAATCTTTACGCTCCAGATCATCAACAAAGTCGAAATACTCATCCAGTGTATTCTTAGTAGACTCTCTTGACGCCGTTTCTAACTCCTTGGCAGATTTTGCCTTATAGCCAGGCTCATCCTTCTCTTTTTGTCCTTCGTTCTTCAATTTAGCATCGTAAGTGCCAATGGTGGCGTATTTGAGTTGTTTTCTCCATCGTTCTTTAAGATCGGACCTGGAGTCCACAAAGGCCTGTTCGTCATAATTGATGGCGATTGTTTCTTTAAGATCGTAATCGAACGGCTGATCAAGTATCTCTTTGTAAATATCTCTTGCATCACCCATTCGTTTCATCAACCTGTTGTACACCAAATTAAAAAAACTGATATCGGTATTTTTAAGCTGCTCGTCTATTTGGAACTTGTACTGCTCAAATTCACGAATGTCTTCTTCAAGGAAATAACGTTTTGTCGGATCCAACACATTGATAAAGTCCTCAAAAACACTTACCGAAAAATCGTCATCAATGTCCTTAGGTTCGTAATGTCCCTTTTCAAGGACATAGGTGATAAGATCCAATAACAGTTTATCCTTATCGTTGGTTTCGAAAGATTTGTTTGTGAAACTACATGAGGCTACTGCAATTATGGTAACCAAAAATCCAAGCACTAAATTCCTTTTCATCTATTATCAGTTATTAGGTGGCAAACTTGATTTTAGCGGATTTCGCTTTCAAACGGATCGCCAGTATGTACATAAATATAACGAATTCCCTAAGATACTGAAAAAACCATGCCACTCTAAGGGCCAGACGCATTAAAATTTTGTTAATCGCACGGCTAGATCAGTCTTATTGAAAAACGTATTTTTGCCGCATAAAGTATATTCTGTGCAAAAACCACTTATTTTAGTCACAAATGACGATGGAATCACCGCTCCGGGCCTAAGGGCACTTGTGCGATACATGAATAAGATAGGAGATGTAGTGGTGGTTGCTCCAGATAGTCCTCAATCCGGAATGGGGCACGCAATAACGCTAGACAGCACCTTATACTCAAAAAAAGTTACTATCGACTCAAATCATGGGGCAAATACCGAATATAGCTGCAGTGGTACCCCCGCAGACTGTGTTAAACTAGCGCTACAGGAAATATTAGGCCGAAAGCCTGATATTTGCGTAAGTGGTATCAACCATGGGTCTAATGCCTCCATTAACGTCATTTATTCCGGAACCATGAGTGCTGCCATTGAGGCAGGAATTGAAGGGGTTCCGGCCATAGGTTTTTCCCTATGCGACTACGCCTGGGAAGCAGATTTTACCGCTGCGGAGGAGAGTGTTATTAAAATCACGAAAGCTGCCCTAAAGCATGGAATTCCCGAGGGAATTGTGTTAAACGTCAACATTCCGAAAATGTCTAAAGAGGACTTAAAAGGCATTAAGGTCTGTAGGCAAGCCAGGGCAAATTGGAAAGAGAAGTTTGATAAGCGTACGAATCCTATGGGTAAGGATTATTATTGGCTGACAGGGGAGTTTTTGCTGCTCGATCATGGGGACGACACCGATGAATGGGCTTTAGCTAACGGATATGTATCAGTTGTTCCTACGCAGTTCGATTTAACCGCTCACACGGTAATACAAGAAGTAAACAAATGGAAATTAGATGAATAGAAAAAAGGAAGTCATCATTGGTTTTGTGGTTGGTATCATAGCAAACAGCATTGGAACACTGCTTTATATCCTGCTATTTTCAGACTTCGGTATTACTGAAACACTAGGTGCAGCAGTAGAACAAGGGCACCTGGGAAGCCTTCTGGCATTGGGTGCTATTCTGAATCTGGTGGCTTTTTTTGGGTTTCTTAAGCTAAGGCGCGATGGGAGAGCAAGAGGGGTGTTAATAGCCACCTTACTTACAGCTATGGTTATTCTTTATTACAAGATATTCTAGGAGAAGTACAAATCGGTTAAATTCCTGTGACCTGCCCAAATTTGAAATTTTTGTTCTTTTTAAAAAAACAGATAGCGATTATTTTTATAATGCTATACTTTTAAACTTGTTGAGTTTGATACTCGAACTTGATACTTGAACTTTAAGTTGGTATGAAATACTACATCATAGCGGGAGAAGCCTCCGGAGACCTTCATGGATCCAACTTAATTAAGGCATTGAAAGTCAAAGACACAGAGGCGGTTGTACGTTGCTGGGGAGGAGATCTTATGCAAGAAGCAGGAGGTGAGCTGGTAAAGCACTATAAGGAATTGGCTTTTATGGGCTTTTCAGAGGTGCTTGCCAACCTCAATACCATCTACAAAAACATTAAATTTTGCAAGGAGGATATTTCTGCCTTTGGTCCGGATGTGATCATATTTATCGATTATTCCGGTTTTAATCTTAGAATTGCCAAATGGGCCAAAGAAAATCAATACCGAACCAATTACTACATTTCCCCACAATTATGGGCCTCTAGAAGTGGGAGAATAAAAAAGATCAGAAGGGATATTGATGATATGTATGTCATTCTTCCCTTTGAAAAGGCATTTTACGAAGAAAAGCATGGCTATCCGGTACATTTTGTAGGCCATCCCTTAATTGATGCTATCCATCAGATGCCGGCAGTTGATGAAATTGTATTTCGCGAAGCACACGATTTAGATCCGGAGCGACCCATTATCGCTTTACTTCCGGGAAGCAGGCAGCAGGAGGTACAAAAAATGCTGACTGTTATGCTGTCTGTAACAGATCAGTTTCCGGACTACCAATTCGTCATTGGAGGAGCCCCAAGCCTGGATCCGACATTTTACAAGCCTTTCTTAAAAAATTCCAATGTCAAATTTGTAGCTAACAAAACCTATAACCTCTTGAACTTTTCCTATGCCGCATTGGTTACCAGCGGAACAGCCACCCTTGAGACCGGCCTTTTTAAAGTGCCCCAGGTGGTCTGCTACAAGGGGAATTGGGTGTCTTATCAAATAGCTAAAAGGATCATTACACTAGATTATATTTCTCTGGTAAACCTTATTCTTGAGCGAGAGGTAGTTAAGGAATTAATTCAGGGTGAGCTGAATACAAAAAATCTGAGTGGGGAGCTTAAAAAGATCCTTAACGGTCCGGGTCGAGAGGCACAATTTGAGGCCTACTATGAATTGGAGCAAAAGCTGGGGGGAAGAGGTGCAAGCGAAAAGGCAGCCGGGCTCATTGTAGAAAATTTAGCTCCCCGAGACTAGAGTAAATAAGCCCTGTTATCTCAAAGTTGCTTTTGATATTTAAATAATTCTCTAATTTTGAAAGTGGGTGGCGTTTAAAATTAAGCCTTACCGTTAGTACTAAAACTTTCTCATGCGTCGTACCACATTCTCCATCTTGCTTATTTTCTTCGTTGTCAGTTGCGGGGTGGTAAAAAAGAAAACTACCTATAGCAAAGAGCGAAAAGTAACCGTTGAAGCCTCTGAAGAGGAGCGGGAAAAAGCGGCATCACCCAAAGAAGAAAAAGCTCCCGAGCAGCCTGCTTATGAGCTAGGACAAGCAGACCATATCATTAATACCGCCATGTCTTTTGCGGGGGTTCGTTATAAATTTGGCGGCACAACCAGAAAAGGGATGGACTGTTCAGGTTTGTTATATGTAGCCTTTGGAGAACATGATGTTAGCCTCCCAAGAGTTTCTTATCAAATGGCCAATGAAGGAAGACGCATTAAAGTAAGTAGGGTAGCCAAAGGAGACCTACTCTTTTTTAAAACCTCGAAAAGAGGAAAAAGAATTAATCATGTCGGACTTGTTGTGGCGGTGGGAAGTGGTGAAATTTAATTTTTTTAATCTTCTTCGTCTAGGGGGGGCATCGTTTTCTCTTTTAGAGAAGGCTTCTTGAATTATGGCTTTGTCAAAGCTACAAGAATCCTTTAAATTCCTACCAGCTTTCTAAAATTCAATTGAAACTGCTGGCAAACTGCAGGGAGCACGTTTAGTATTGCCTAACACGGCTCAACTTGCTTTTGATGCGCTTATTAGATTTCATTCCCATTAAGCTTACCCTATTACTGATTCTTGGGATATTAATAGGAGTAAAGTTCCATATCGAAGTCCCGGAAACTCTTATTTTTTGTGGTGTTTCTCTCGCGCTACTAGGGATTCTTTTTTCTAAATCGACACACAGAATTAATGCCTTCTTTGGGTGGGTAGCCGCAATCTTAACAATAAGTATAGGGATCCTAACTGTCGTGATTAACCATCCACGTTCAGATGCTCATCATTATGTACATCATAGACCGGAAAAAGAGGCCCTATGGCATTTAAAGATAATAGATGTATTAAAGCCCTCTGCTTACTCTCATCGGTACTTTGCAGAGATAAACTACAGAAATCATTTCCTCTCCAGTGGAAAGGTTCTTTTAACACATAAGATTGAGGCAGAACATGAAGCCTTTTTTGTAGATGATGAACTATTATTTTTTGGATCACTTCGGTCTATTAAAGCTCCTAAAAACCCTCATCAGTTTGACAATCAACGTTATATGTCAGGTTTGGGAGTGTATCATGAGGTAACTCTAAAAGATACCCTTTTCCAACTTATAGACGCACCGGAAATTACCATTTATGGCCTTGCCGCAAGAATACGGAAGAGCATTACTCAAAACCTCCAAAAAGCCGGATTTGAAGGGCAGGAACTCGCCGTCATTCAGGCTCTTCTATTGGGCAAGAGAGATCATATTCATAAAACAACTTATGACGACTATAAAGATGCCGGGGCTGTTCATATCCTTGCCCTTTCTGGCTTACATATCGGCATCTTGTTATTGTTACTGCAGTTCTTACTACTACCACTAGAATTCCTACTAAAGGCAAAACCATCAAATTAGCAGTCACTGTGATACTGTTATGGTGTTTTGCTTTTGTTGCCGGCTTGTCTGCTCCTGTTGTCAGAGCAGTTAGCATGTTTTCCTTTGTGGCCTATGCCTTGTACCTCAACAGACCTAGTAACACCTTCAACATTTTGGCCCTTTCGGTTTTCTTTATCCTGCTTATCGGCAATCCAAGGCTTCTTTTTCAAGCAGGTTTTCAAATGAGTTATACGGCAGTTCTGTCTATAGTCTGGATCTACCCTAAACTACAACGCTTTTGGAATCCCCGAAACCATATTGTAAAAAAGACGTGGCAGTTGTTCTCTGTCTCCATAGCTGCACAGCTAGGGGTGTTCCCAATCAGTCTTTATTATTTCCATCAATTCCCGGGACTCTTTTTTCTCTCCAACCTGTTGATTGTTCCCATATTGGGACTCATCCTGGGGATGGGCATAGTAGTCATCATTACGGCCCTAGGAGGTATTTTACCAAGCTTTTTGGTAACTGTCTACACCCAACTTATTAGATTTATGAACCAGGTGGTACACTGGGTGGCAGCCCAGGAAGCCTTTATTTTTAAAGATATCTCCTTTGACGGGACACAACTTCTTCTTTGGTACTTTTTAGTCATTTCCCTGGTCCTGACTTTAGAGAAAATAAGTTTTATAAGGATGATCATTTTGCTGGGTGCAATACTCTGTCTACAGGGCCGGGCAATTTATTTGCACTATAAACTTCTGCGTAGTGAAAGTTTGATACTCTTGCACCAGACGGCTAATTCGACAATGTTTCATCAGAAGGGGAATCTTCTGGATGTTTATACTTCAGACGGTACTAAATTAGCATCGCTTATAACCAATTTCAAGGTTGCAGAACGCATTACTCAGACCTCAAATCATCCTATTAAAAACACCTACACTTTAGGGATGGAAAAAATTTTGATCATCGACAGTTTTGGAATTTCACCTACGAACTTTAATCCCGATATTGTCATATTAACCCAATCTCCCAAAATTAATCTGGACCGTTACCTTAGCTCTTCCTCACCCAAGTTGATCCTTGCAGATGGAAGCAATTATTTTAGTTATATAGCCCGCTGGGAGGCAACATGTGCAAAAAGAAAACTCCCTTTTCACGCAACTGCTGAAAAGGGAGCTTATTATTTTTTCCGTACAGATTAGTGTACTCTTCCCATGAGGCGTTTAATCAAGGGAGAGGCTATTAATACGATAATTCCAGCACCCAGGGCATACTTAGCAATGAGATCAAATCCTCCAGTATACACCTCCAAAGTATCAAAGCCACCTACATTAGCATCTGTACTTTCTATAGCCAGCTGCTTTCCAATAAAACCAACTACTTGAAAGGCGAAAGCTGAAGACAGGAACCAGACACCCATCATAAATGCCACAATGCGTTTTGGAGATAGGTCGGTAATTTTTGATAGTCCGACTGGCGACATAAACAGTTCCCCAACAGATAAAAGAAAATACATGAGTAACAAATAGGCAAAAGGCACCAATCCGCTCTCATTGGCACTAGCCCCACTCAAGGCAAGCACATAAAAACTGATTCCGGCAAAGACTAAACCAAGACCAAACTTATACGGTGTACGTGGATTTTTATTCTTTTTGGAAAGATAGGTCCACAATAGCGAAATAGGAATGGCAAGAATAATAATAAACATAGAATTCAAGGAATTGGTCTGAGCAGCAGTCATAATTCCAGTTAGATCTACATTCCTGGCAGCAAACAGGGTTATAACCGATCCGGACAATTCATGGAATCCCCAAAAGATGGTCATAAACACGGTAATTAGAATGGCAACAAAGAGCTTTTTGCGTTCATCCAGGGTAGCCTTGTACATGATGTAGGCCAAATAGCTAAAAATTAAAACGGCCAGGACTTTAAATATGACATTAACTATGTTCTGATCCTCAAAAAAAGTGCCTTCAGCGCCCAAAGATTTGTAGGAAGACAATAAAAATGCAATTAAAGGCGCGGCTAGTACCGCCAATAAAGGTATTAGTACCCCTTGCTTAATCCCCATAACCTTCTTCTGCATAACGTGCTCGTTGGGGGGTAGTCCTCTATTGCCGAACACATTTTTCCGTATTCCGCTCCAGAAGAAGATCAGTCCGGTAAGCATCCCAATTCCTGCAAGCCCAAAGCCGTAATGCCATCCGTATTTGGCTGCAAGCCATCCGCAAAGTAAAGGAGCCACCCACCCTCCTATATTGATTCCCATATAGAAAATGGTAAATCCTGAATCTTTTCGTGGATCTCCATCCTTGTACAGAGTTCCCACAAAAGTGGAGATGTTGGGTTTAAAAAAACCATTACCCACAATGATCAGGGAGAGTGCTAGGAAAAATGCAATATTATGTTCGATGGCCAAAACAAAGTGACCCACAGCCATTAAAATTCCTCCTAAGAAAATGGAGTTTCTCATCCCCAAAATCTGATCCGAAATTCTACCACCAATAACGGTAGAAGCGTATACCAGGGAGCCATAGGAAGCGTATACCGCGGCGGTGGCAAAGTCGCGCTCAA
>JBFOMC010000324.1:0-23884 GCA_040830565.1 Flavobacteriaceae bacterium | reverse complement strand
AAGGTGTACTTTCCCGGAGCAATCTCATCAAATTCAAAATTCCCGCGAAGATTCGTCTGGGTTTGGGCTTCTGCACCCTTTACTTTTACGTTGGCATAGAGTAAAGGCTCACCAAAAGACTCCATATCAGTAATTTGGCCTCTTACACTGGCGCCATCTTGACTTATAGCCAATGAAGTGAAAAGTAGGGCAAATGCTAGAAAGAAATTTTTCATACAGCCTGTTTAGCATTGCAAATTAACCGCATCAATGTAAAGTTAAAGTTAGCTGCAGGTTAACAATTTTGTAGCCTGGGTAAGGCAGTTATTCTATGGCGTACCTAAAGACCGTGGCTAATACCCTAAATACCATTATCTTGAATCGTCAAAAACAAAATATGCCTGCAATTTGCAGGCATATTTCTCAAAGATAAAAACATCTTGAGATTTAAAATTTTAAGCTGTACCCTAAAGAAAAGGCCCTACCCGGACTTCTTTTAGAAAAGGTACGATTACGTGCTCCGAAAGACTCGTACTCGCTCTCCACATCATCTCCAAGCAAGTTGCTTATTTTAAGATTGATACTTTGATTCTGATTCTCTCCAAAGGATTTGGTTAAATTAAAGTTCAAATTGTGGAAAGGCATCGTATAGACGTCAGGTACAAATCCTGTACCCACCACCTGGAGTGTTTTCCCTTGCACATTGTAGAATAATCCGGTTTGTAAACCGTTTTCTTCACCCTGATAACTAAGGCCAGCATTAATGAGAAAAGGAGATTGTCCCTGTAGTTCCCGATCGTTCCCTAAGGTTTCGCCATCCCTTAGCCCTAGTTCTCTTAGATTACGTTCCTGCTCACTAAAAACCTGGGTCGATTTTATGATAGAGGTATTCAGGTTTAAACTCAGGTTGCTCAAGCCAGCTGACAGAAAACCAAGATTTTTTCGCAATTCAAATTCTAATCCAACAACATCAGCATCTCCCAGGTTCCTTGGAGTAAAATTGTCTGAGGACGATTCAAAATAGGTTAGCTCTATAGGATCTTTAAAAGTTTTAAAGAAACTACTCAAGGCAATCATTTCCGCCCCTTCACCAAACCACTCAATTCTGAAATCAAAGTTGTTGATATATGTAGGTTGAAGTTCAATATTTCCAATAAAGGTATTGTTAGAAAGCGGATCGAAAATTTTCGCGATAGAAGCTTCCTTAAATGATGGTCTAGCGGTGGTTCTCGAAAACGAACCTCTCAGATTCATTTGCTCAGTCATTTCAAAAATGAGATTTGCCGTAGGGAAGAAATCAAATTTGTCTAAAATGGTCTCATTATCAAAAATCACCTTGTCAGGATCATTGGGGTCTTTGTTATCCTCTCCTGTATAAATGGACTCAAACTTCTCAACTCTCAATCCGAGTATAGTTCTCAATTTACCTCCAATTTTGAACTCGTTAGAAGCATAGGCGGCAATGTTTTGCTGAACAGCTTCGTAGGTATTGGCGGGTTCAGCAATTGAAATATCAGGATCTATAAAAGAACCGGAATTATTGGCTACCGTCCAAATATTCTCCTCCCTTAGAATGGCATCTGCATCTCCGTTAAACTGAGCAGTGGTTGTATTATTCTCAATTTCAAAATTTAAAATGCTAAAATCTCGTTTCTTGTAAGAACCATAGGCGCCGAAAAGTAATTTAGCATCTTTCTCAGAAAGCTGGTACTTCCTGGTAAAGCCTAGTTTAGCCACGGCATTGATCTCCTCCAGTTCTCTCCAGATCCTCTTTGGCTGATTGTTTTGCGGGATAGAAAGTATGTCCTCTTCTACCTGAAAGGAGGTAGTTCTAATATCCTTGTCATTGATTCTGGAAAGGGTAGGAGAAAGAGCCCACTCTGTGGTCCAGGATGCATCTTCATTGGTATGTGTACCCGTTAATAAGGCATTTGAAATAGAGCGCTCAGTATACTCCAGGTTGTCTTTTGCAAAATTGATAAAGTCCGTAAAATTCAGGGTCTGGCTGAAGACCCCGGCTGTAGACTGCCCATTTTGAAGGTGTAGGAGATTAAGCTTGTACTTAGATCTTTCGGTCTTAAGCGAGGTTCCCAACAAACCGCTCACCAAAACATTGTTAGATCCTATTCTCCCTCCCTGAGTTCTATCTGTTTCCAATTCAAAAACAGACTTGTCTGCACTTCTACGGAAAAAGTTGTTTTGCGCATCTTCATAATAGGTGGTTGTATTGCGGTAAGAGGCGGAGGCTAAAAATCCAATACGATTTTCACTCTCTCCAAGGGTATATTGATTCCCTGCAGTAAAACCAAGGCTGTAGTCCATAAAACTATTGTCCTGGGCCGCTGCAAGGGTAGGATCAAATAGTTTGGTAATGGTCGTAAGACGAGGATCAAAATCAAAACGGTTAGGAATGTCTTGATTTCTGTTGATAGGGACATCCCTGGTACCATCATCAAAACCAAGGAAGTCTGTACCGCCTCCCTCATAGCTAAGATATTGATCGTTAAAATGCATATCTGGATTAAAAGACCCGCTTAATGAAAGACTGTATTCTTCTTTTGTGGGATAGTCCTTGGTTTCAATGTTCACAATTCCCCCTGTAAAGTCTGCAGGATAATTGGCCGATGCAGATTTTAAGACCAAGACATTGTCTATGATATTGGTAGGGAATATGTCGAGTTGGATGGTGTTCCTATCCGGGTCGAGCCCTGGAATATCAACCCCGTTTAGAATAGATTTGGTGTATCTATCTCCAAGTCCTCTTACATAAACATACTTTCCACCCTGGACCGATACCCCGGGAACACTTTTTATAGCGCTGGCAACATTGCTTGATCCTGATTTCTTAAAGGTTTCAGCCGAAAGTCCGTCAAGAAGGTTTACCGCTTTTTTCTGAATTCCAAGAACAGCAGTTTCCGTATTTTTTCTGACACTTACAGAAACCACTACTTCGTCAAGCCCTTCGGCCAGCACTTCCATATTTACATTTACTGTTGTTGTTTCTCCAGATTTTACTTCTATTTCAGTGATCTCAACAGTTTTATATCCAAGAAAGGAATAGGTAAGGGTGTAGATACCTTCATCAAGCGGTAATACATAATTCCCGTCAAAATCTGTTGTGGTACCTGTGGTGGTTCCCTTTACAAGAATATTCGCAAAGGCCACCGGATCTTGAAATTCCGCATCGATCAACTTTCCGTTCACCTCTCCCTTTTGCGAAAAAACAAGTTGTGTTAGTAATGAGAAAAAAACAAGTAATTTAAAATTTAACTTCATCTACTTCTATTTGGTTATGGTTTATCCTTACAAACTAAATGCCCGCCATAAGATGGCGAGCAATCAGCTATGTTTAAATATGTCTTTGTCTTTGTTAGAATCCTAGGCTGGCTTTTGCGTTTGAAAAGGTCCAACTTAATGCGGATACATCTGCACCTACTGTTGCTGCTCCTTCATCTACCATGGTTGTCCAGGTGGCGGCTCTTTCTGTAAAGTCCGGATTTAGAATAATCTTATCTTCATCTACATCATTACCGTCGTCGTTGTCATCACAGTTTTGAAGGCAACCTACTTTTTCGACAAAAATGGAGTTGTTAAAGCCTACTACTTCCCAGGCAGAGAAGGTAATAAGTCCATCAAGAAAATTCTGAGAAACCCCATTGTTGTCTAATTCAACATCTTTTCCATCCTGGAATCCAACAGCATATACGTTGTTCGTTGCGCCCATTGCACCACTTCTGTAGTCTGCATATTCGCCGTTTGGTGCTACAGCACTCCCAAAGATTGAAACATTTTGGAGGGTAAATGATCCGGTGGCTGCTCCTTCAGGACCATCTATTTCAAATGCGTGGTCAGAAATGTCACCAGCAACTACCACCGCGTTATCAATAGTACCTGCGTAAGCCTGGTCAATATCTATAGCATCGTCACCTTGTGCCCAAACAAGTAAGTTTGTTGCATTCACAGTTCCTCCAAAGAATTCAATGCCATCATCTACGTTACCTACTACCTCAATGTTGTCTATTGTGGTACCGCTACCTACTGCACCCAGAGTGAGGCCGTTAATTTCATTTCCTTCACCGATCAAAGCACCTCCATGACGTATTGAAATGTATTGTAAAGTACCGGAATCATCGGCGTCATTTGGAGCATCTCCAGGACCATAAAGTCCAAAAGTATCGTCTGCAGGAATCCCTTCAATTTGTACTTCGGTTACGTCATTTTTAAAAGAGGCCGCAGCTCTACCCAGGACTACTAAGCCACCCCATAGGCCGCGATCGTTTTCTCCAAGATTGGTTCCTGCTGTTTGCCCAACAACAATATTATCTGCTTCAGCGGTGAAAACAATTGGCTTTTCGGCAGTTCCTACAGCTTCAATTTTGGAATCCCTTTGAACGATCAAAGCAGAAGCTAAAGATCCTGAACCAGGCTTTCCTTTGATAATGGTACCTGCCTCAATAGTTAAGGTAACGCCTTTTCCAACGACTACTTTTCCGTTAAGAAGGTATACATTCTTCTCTTGCCAGGTGGTATCCTCTGTAATTTCACCAGAGACGTCAATTTGCTCGGCACAAGAACCTCCAAAATCCACTCCGGTTTCATCTCCATTCTGAATCCCATCATTACAGGTGGCCATAGCAGTAGTACATGGCTGGCAATTTGGACCTCCGCAGTCTACATCAGTTTCTCCCTGGTTCATCATGCCATCGTTGCAGGTTGCTAGGGGCTCAATTATCGCTGGCTCATCATCATCACCACAAGATGTTAGCGTTAGTGCCGCGATTGCCAACATGGATAAAAGCAATTTTTTCATAATCTTTAAGTTTATAATTTTCATTTTGAGAAATAAGTAAGTACTTGGTTGTAACACGATGCAAATAAACAAGGCAGAGGTAAAGGTTGTGTTAGCTTCAGATTAAGGCTTCGTTGTTTCATCGTTACTTTAATGTTATGAGATTAACACACGGTTAAAAGGAAGTAAGCCTTCACTATTTCTCTCCTTCAAAAAGCCGTATCTTGCGCCGACATTTGAAGCTATATGAATTGGGAACAGCTCCTATCCCTGAGGCGTTTTGGGGACACTCACAAAAGATTACGTAAAGAACAAGACGAAACTCGTCTGGGGTTTGAAGTGGATTATGACCGGGTAATTTTTTCATCGGCCTTTCGCAGTCTCCAAGATAAAACCCAGGTAATACCTCTTTCTAATACAGACTTTGTGCATACCAGATTAACGCACAGCCTTGAAGTGTCTGTAGTTGGGCGAAGTTTGGGAAGGATGGTTGGCAAGCAACTACTGGAGAAGCATCCACATTTACATAAGATACATGGTTACGGCTTCAATGATTTTGGAGCTATTGTGGCGGCAGCTGCACTTGCTCACGATATTGGTAATCCCCCTTTTGGACATAGTGGGGAAAAAGCCATAGGAGAATTTTTTACCCGAGGTCTGGGAGCAGAATACCAACCATTGCTTAACCAAAAAGAGTATCAGGATCTTATAGATTTTGAAGGCAATGCCAATGGCTTTAAACTTCTCAACGAAACACGGGATGGTGTCCCCGGTGGCCTTCGTTTAAGCTATGGAACTTTAGGAGCCTTTATGAAGTATCCTAAAGAATCATTACCTAAAAAACCCACGAAACATATAGCCGTTAAGAAATTCGGAGTATTTCAATCTGAAAAGGAGTTTTTGGCTGAGGTTGCTAAAGAATTGGGTTTGATCCGAACCGGAAAGGGAGATGATGTTTCCTTTCACAGGCATCCGCTTACGTACCTGGTAGAGGCCGCAGATGATATTTGTTATACCATAATAGATTTTGAGGATGGGATTCATTTGGGTTTAATACCCGAGGATTTTGCTTTGGAGTATTTGATCAATTTGGTGAAAGATAAGATCAACACCAAGAAATATAACAGCATGGTCTTCAAGGAAGACCGCTTAAGCTATCTCCGGGCATTGGCCATCAATACGTTGATCACAGACGCGGCACAAATTTTTATGGAAAATGAAGAAGCCATTCTAAAAGGAGAGTTTGAGGTGTCCTTATTAGACAGAAGTCAATACACCGCACAGATAGAAGACATCATAAAATTAAGTGTAGAAAAAATTTACCTGTCTCAGGAAGTGGTTGAAAAAGAGATCGCCGGATATAGAATAATCTCGGATATTTTAGCGGTATATACAAAGGCACTGATGCGTTCTAAAGAGGGGCTTGGGTCTAACTATGATCAACTCATAATCTCTACCTTACCAGAAGCGCTTAGAGATGTGGATCGCTCTCACTATCAAATATTATTAAATAGTTGCTGCTTTGTAGCAAGTCTTTCTGATAGCGCTGCCGTTCATATTCATAACAAGATTACCGGGAAACACCTTTAAAAACTATAGGCCAATCCAATGCCTAAAGTTTGTTTAAACTGAATGCGAGGTTCCCCGGGGTCAAGAACGGTGCCATCATCTGCTTTGAGTTCATCAAATAGAATGTCGTCATCATAAATCATATGAGTGCCTATGGTGGCTTTGATGTATTCGTTTACGGTGAGATCAAAATTAAGCTCCCAATCAATATCTACATTGCCGAAAGACCTTAGATAATCTGTATAAAGATTTAATCTATGGTTCATTCTGACATTTTTTGATAGCTCGGTTTCCCACTTATTGCTTATTAGGAAGCCCAATTCAGCAAATACATTCTTTCCATCAGTAATCACATTACCAGCGGCGTCCAGAACAGCTCTTTTTACTCCAAAAGCCCCCTTATCTGCCAGGTCCTGGTCTAGCACATAGGTAGATTTATGAGTAATGGGAGAAATGTACAGATTAAATTTACCGGCTTCAGTAATGTACGATGTTCCAGCACCAAGGAACAAATATCCCGGAGACATAAATCGGGAAATCGGCGTTGTACGGTCCGGGTATTTATATCCATCGGCAAACTGGGTGTTAAAATTCAGTTTGGCCGAGTAATACCAGTTGTTTATAGTGTCTGTTCGGAATCCAAAAGTAGAACTCAATCGTATGGCATCGTCAGTTTTTCTCCATTGCCTACCCTCCTGGGCGTTCCATCCAAATTTTAATTCCAGGTCATTATTCCATTGCACATAGCGGAACTTGTAGTTTCTTTTGAATTGCATTCTTCCAAGCGCGGATACGGCATTATCACCCCCGGCATTCCAATTGACAAAAGCAACTTCGCTCAAACTCAGATTCAGCGTGTTTTCGTTGTCCCAAAAAGAAGGCACTCTGAACCTCTTAAAAGGTTTGGTAAGCGGCTTAGTGTTTTTGAAAGAAATTACCGGATTAGTAAGATGAACTCCTCTCGGAATATTTTTGATCTTATTCTGAACTACTCTTATGACAATAGTATCAATTACCGTAGAGTCCTGGCCGGCGGCAGGCGGAATGGAATCCTGAGAAGACAGCACATTGCAAAAGAAAAAAATAACGCAAGGCACTATGCCTTTCATCAGATTATTTAGATGCATGAAGGAGGTCGTTTATGTTTTTATTTATAGATGCTGCATCAATACCGGCCATTGCGTGCAATTCTGCTATGCTTCCCTGTTCATAAAAACGATCTTCAAGGCCCAGGACTGTTATGGGAAGGCTATACTTATGACGGTTTGCAAATTCTAAAATGGCACTTCCGAAACCGCCTATTTTGCAACCGTCTTCAACGGTAAGTATATGGTTATAATTCTTGAAAATCTGGTGTAGTTGACCTTCATCCAGTGGCTTTACGAACCTCATGTTATAATGTCCTATGGCCTCCTGAGATTTGTGATTTCTAATCACCTCTGCCACCGTATTGCCAATATGCCCAATACTGAGTACGGCAATCTCGCTGCCCGTTCGGAGCTCCTGAGACTTGCCCAGGGGCAATGATTCAAATTTATTTTCCCAGAGGGTCGTTACCCCTCTTCCCCTTGGATATCTAATAGCCAAAGGTTGAGATATGCCCAGCTGAGCAGTATACATCATATTCCGCAACTCCATTTCGTTCAAAGGAGCAAATATAATAAGGTTAGGAATACAACGTAAATAAGCTAGATCAAAAACTCCGTGGTGAGTTGCTCCGTCTTGCCCTACCAGCCCAGCCCTGTCTAGGAAAAAAACCACAGCTAAATTTTGAAGAGCCACATCGTGGATCACCTGGTCATATGCTCTTTGTAAAAAAGTGGAATAAATATTACAAAATGGGATGAGGCCTTCGGCGGCCATTCCGGCAGCCATGGTAACTGCATGCTGTTCTGCGATGCCCACATCAAACGCCCGTTCAGGAATTTGTTCCATCATATATTTAAGGGAACTCCCAGTAGGCATTGCAGGGGTGATTCCTATAATTTTGTCATTAGAACGCGCCAGCTCCACAATGGTGTGTCCGAATACATCCTGATATTTTGGGGGTAGGCCTTCTCCCGACTTTTGAATAAGATCTCCGGTCTTTTTATTGAATTTTCCCGGAGCATGGTAGGTCACCTGATTCTCTTCAGCCTTTTTCAACCCTTTTCCCTTAGTTGTGATAATATGCAATAATTTGGGGCCCTTAACTGATTTTAATCGGGTCAATTCCCCAATGAGTCCTTCTAGATCATGCCCGTCACAGGGTCCTGAATACTTAAAGTTCAGGCACTCAAAGACATTCTCGTCTTTAGCAACCCCTTTCTTAACATTGGTGAGATATTTTTTTAAGGCACCGACACTGGGATCAATTCCAATCGTGTTGTCATTCAGAATAATTAGCAAGTTGGTCTGGGTCACCCCGGCATGATTAAGGCCTTCAAATGCCATCCCACTGGCGATTGAGGCATCGCCAATAACAGCGATATGTTGTCTGTCTTTACCCAACCTATCAGAGGCCAGGGCCATTCCTAATATTGCGGAAATAGAAGTGGAACTATGGCCAGTGCCAAAATCGTCAAACTCACTCTCGGCTCTCTTAGGGAACCCACTAATACCTCCCAATTGTCTGTTGGTATTAAACACCTGCCTTCTTCCCGTTAGGATCTTGTGGCCGTATGCCTGATGCCCAACATCCCAAATAAGTTTGTCTATGGGGGTGTTAAAAACATAATGAAGTGCAATGGTAAGTTCAACTACCCCCAGGCTCGCTCCAAGATGGCCCTCTTTTGTGGCTACGATGTCTATTATAAAAGCCCTTAATTCATCAGCGAGCTTTAAGAGGTCTTCCTTACCTAATTTTCTGAGGTCTGCCGGAGAATTTATGCGGTTCAGCTGTTCCATTATTCCACGCAAAGGTACATCAATTCAATCTCTGATGTCCTTCTCATATGTATGAAAGTTGTATTTTTGATTGTATGGAAATTAATTTGGATGATGCCTACTTCATGAAAAAGGCACTTGCTGAGGCAGAGTCGGCATTTGAAAAAGGAGAAGTTCCAATCGGAGCTGTAGTCGTCGCAAAAGAGAGGATCATTGCGCGTGCTCATAATCTCACAGAACAACTAAACGATGTAACTGCCCATGCCGAGATGCAAGCCATTACTGCAGCCTCAAATTTTCTTGGTGGAAAATACCTTTATGATTGTACTCTTTATGTAACCTTAGAGCCCTGCCAGATGTGCGCAGGAGCGCTTTACTGGAGTCAAATTCCAAAAATTGTCTTTGCTGCCTATGACCCCCAAAGAGGGTTTAGAGCCATGGGCACCAAACTGCACCCTAAAACCCAAGTGATTGGAGGGGTAATGGAAAATGATGCTGCAGAGTTGCTCAAAAGATTTTTCATAGAAAAAAGAAACCTGAACTGATTCCTTTTTTTCAGACTTAAAAAACACTCTTTTAAACTACTTTAAAATATCCAAAATAAAAAAATCCCGCTTTTGCGGGATTCCATCTTGATGATAGTACAATATTGTTAGCCAATTACCTGCACTTGTGCGGCAACCATTCCTTTTCTTCCTTCTTCTTCCTGGTATTCTACTTTGTCTCCTTCGTTCAATTCCACTCCATTTAGTGCGGTGGCATGAACAAAGATGTCCTTTCCGGTGTCGTCGTTGGTAATAAACCCATATCC
Source organism: Flavobacteriaceae bacterium (assembly GCA_040830565.1). Classification (GTDB taxonomy): domain Bacteria; phylum Bacteroidota; class Bacteroidia; order Flavobacteriales; family Flavobacteriaceae; genus JAFMPW01. Next base: position 13,871 of record JBFOMC010000324.1, on the reverse strand, counting down.
TTTGGATTCATTAAAAAATTTTACAGTTCCTGTCATTAAATAAAAATTAAAATAAACAAATTACTACACTAAAATAGGATTTTTTGCTCAAATCGCTGTGAACTGAAGATTAAAACCGCCGAAAATTATTGATTTTCAGTCTTTTCCGGTTCTTTGCCTTGCATTTTTCTAATGTTTTCATCGGTAAGCATATAGTCTTTTATTTTTTTGCCTTTACTTTCTTTGATGAGGAACATGGGCATGGCGACAAGAAAGAGGCCTGCTGTACCAAAACCTATACATTTATTGGCCATTGAGGGATCTTCTCCCTTTATAGAAAAGCCGTAGATAATGGCTGCGGCAGAAGCCAAGACAATGATCACAATAATATGTTTCATTTTAATACGCATGCTATTTGGTAAAGTTAATTAACTTTCTTCGGTAAGCGGTAAGCAGTTTGGATTTTGATATAAAACCATGGTATTTCCCTTCTTTGATCACTGGAAGATTCCAGGCGCCACTGTCCTGAAATTTCTGCATCACCTGTTGCATATTATCAGACTCATAAAATATATGTTCTGGAGCATTATTCATTAGTGTTTCTACCACTATTTTTTCATAAACACTGGTGTCAAACATAAACTCTCTTATGTCATCTAACAACACAACTCCGTTAAGTGCCCCTTGGTCATCGACAACAGGAAATATGTTTCGCGTAGATTTGGCAACGGAATTGTGCAACATTTCTCCGAGCGTCATATCCTGTTGTACTGTTTTGAAATCTTGTTCTACCACATCATCCAAGTGCATTAATGTCAATACGGTTTGGTCCTTGTTATGAGTAATCAAGGCCCCTATTGCAGCTAGTTCTCTAGTGTATATGGTATAGTCGATAGCGTTTTTTGTGATCAAATATGAAATAGCCGCCGTAATCATCAGAGGTACAAAAAGTTCATATCCTCCTGTAATTTCGGCAATTAGAAATATAGCTGTCAAAGGAGCATGAAGTACCCCGGCAATAAGTCCGGCCATCCCAATCAGGGTGAAATTACTCTCACTGACCACCAAGTTAAAGCCCGAGTTATTGATTACTTTGGCTACTACATTTCCTAATGCGCTACCCATGACCATAGTAGGTATAAATATTCCGCCAGCCCCACCTGCCGCAAAGGTGGTGGTCATCGCGACCGCTTTAAAAACTGTAATGCCAATAAGCAGGGCAATAACAACCCATATGTTGTTTATCAGGTGATCAAAAGGGGTAGTGCCCAGAGCTGCCTGATGGTTTCCGTCTAAGAGGTTATTGATAAAACCAAAACCCTCTCCGTATAGCGGAGGGATAAAATAGAGCATGATTCCAATGGCCAAACCACCGACCAATAATTTGTATTTGGGACTTTTAAATTGGTCAAAGATCTTTAGTATTCCGAAATACATTTTTGTAAAGTAGATGGAAGCAAAGGCCGTCCCAACTCCTAAAAGAATATAGAAGAAAGTATCTCTTATTTCAAATTTATCGGTAATAGTAAAGTTGAACAAAGTCTCATCGCCTAAGAAAAAGTAGGAGGTAAGGACCCCTGATATTGAAGCCAATAAAAGCGGGAGCATGGAAAGCATGGTGAGGTCTAAGCTAAAGACCTCTACCGCAAAAATTATGGCGGCTATAGGGGATTGGAATATGGAGGCTATAGCACCAGCTGAAGCACAAGCAATTAATAAGGAACGGGTTTTTGAATTTACATGCAGTAGCCTTCCAAAATTGGAACTTATAGCAGCTCCTGATGCCACAGCCGGGCCCAAAAGTCCTACAGAACCTCCGAAACCTACCGTCAAGGGAGCGGTAATTAAAGGGACATAGATCTTTTTATATTCAATAATGCCCTTCTTTTTAGAGAGCGCATAAAGGATTGAAGAGATAGCATGTTCCAGTTTCTCCTTATGTACGAACTTTACATAGAGGAAGACCAGGGTGAGCCCCAGAATTGGAAGCACAAAATACAATTGATTGCTAGAAAAGACAATGCCCTTTTCAAGAAGAGACTCGATGAAATAAGTGCCGTTTTTCAGGACCACTGCTGCCAGCCCTGCCAGAAAACCAACAGCAATACTTAGTATATGAGTAAAGGTTTTGTTAGAGATGTGTTTATATCTCCATTTCAGAAATTTTGTAAATATGGTGCTGCTTCGGTTGGGCATAAAGCGGTGCTGCAATTAAGGGTGCTAGAACCTTGAAGACATTGATTTCCAAAAAGTTTTTAGCACCACTAATTTTAGATAAACGACTTTTTATGCCTATGATTGCATATCCAATTTCAAATTCAACTCCTTAAGCTGTTCAGCATCAATAGCCGATGGAGCATCTATCATGACGTCCCTGCCACTGTTGTTTTTTGGAAATGCGATAAAATCGCGAATGGTCTCCTGACCTCCCAGTATAGCTACCAAACGGTCCAAGCCAAAGGCAATACCTCCATGTGGGGGAGCACCGTACTCAAATGCGTTCATAAGAAATCCAAATTGTTCCTTGGCTTCCTCCGGGCTAAAACCTAGGTGTCTGAACATCGTAGCCTGCACTTCTTTGTCGTGTATTCTTATAGACCCACCGCCAATTTCATTACCATTTAAGACGAGATCATAGGCATTAGCTCTAACGGCTCTGGGATCTGTCTCTAACAATGCCAGTTGTCCGGGTTTTGGAGAAGTAAAAGGATGATGCATAGCATGATAATTTCCGGTTTCTTCATCGAGCTCAAGCAAAGGGAAATCCACAACCCAAAGTGGCGCAAATTCCTCTGGATTCCTAAGTCCAAGACGATCGGCCATTTCCATTCTAAGCGCACTTAATTGCCGCCTGCTTGCATCTCTTTCTCCGGATAATACACAAATAAGGTCCCCTGCCTCTGCTCTGGTTGCTTTAGCCCAATTGGCCAGGTCTTGTTGATCGTAGAATTTGTCAACAGAAGACTTGAAGCTCCCGTCTTCATTACATTTTACATATACCATTCCTTTTGCCCCTACCTGCGGTCTTTTAACCCAGTCTACCAGCTTGTCTATTTCTTTTCGGGTGTATTGAGCCCCACCAGGAACTGCAATTCCGATCACCGCTTCGGCCGTATTGAAAACTTGAAAATCTTTATGCTGTGCTACCTCATTCAATTCTGCGAATTCCATTCCAAAACGAATATCGGGTTTATCGTTCCCATATTTTTCCATAGCCTCATCATAGGTCATCCGCGGAAAGTTAGAATATTCAATCCCCTTTAACTCTTTAAGCAGGTGCTTCGTTAGTCCTTCAAAAGCATTCAGAACATCTTCTTGTTCGACAAACGCCATTTCACAATCTATCTGGGTAAATTCCGGTTGGCGATCTGCCCTAAGATCCTCATCCCTAAAACACTTTACAATTTGAAAGTATTTGTCCATACCGCCTACCATCAAGAGTTGCTTAAAGGTTTGGGGAGATTGTGGCAGGGCATAGAACTGCCCCTCATTCATCCGGCTTGGGACCACAAAATCTCTGGCGCCTTCTGGGGTAGACTTAATTAAATATGGAGTTTCTATTTCGATAAATCCCTGATCAGAAAGATATTTTCTAACCTCCATGCTCACCTTACTCCTGAAAATCAAATTTTCTTTAACGGTATCTCTACGAATATCTAAATACCGATATTTCATTCGTAGATCTTCGCCTCCATCAGTATTGTTCTCAATGGTAAAAGGTGGTGTCAGTGCCTCATTTAAAACCTGGAGTTCAGTGACCAGGATCTCTACATCTCCAGTGGGGATATTCGGGTTCTTTGATGCCCGTTCCGTAACTTTTCCTTTGACCTGAAGAACAAATTCTCTACCTACGGCTCTTGCCTGATCCAGCAAGCTTTTTGAGGAACGTTCTTCATCAAAAACAAGTTGAGTTAGTCCATATCGATCTCTCAGATCTATCCAAACAACAAAGCCCTTATCTCTTGTTTTATGTGCCCATCCGGCTAGAATTACCTCGGAATCAACGTCTGTTGAACGCAGTTCTCCACAGTTATGACTTCTATACATTATTTTATCAATTCTGCTTTAAGCCGCAAATGTAAGAATATCTGCTTGGAACCCATTCAATTAAGTGATTTGATAAAAAAATCTCCCTCACCTCATTTTGAAGATTCTTAAAAAAAAGTGAAAGAAAATACATATATTGTGGGTAATTCTCAAAATATCTTGGGAATCATAGAAAATCAATTAAAAACTTACAAACATGAGACAAACTTTAAGAGGACAAATTTTCCTGTGGCTCGTGCTGTGCATTCCCATATTGGGTTTCGCGCAGAACACGGTCAGCGGAACAGTTACAGACGCAAGTAATGGGGAGCCCCTGGCAGGCGTATCTGTGGTGGTAAAGGGAACTACAACAGGGGCTTTAACAGATTTTGATGGAAATTATACCATTGAGGTGTCCGATGGGGCCATTTTGGTGTTTTCATACATCGGGTATTCTTCCAAAGAAATAGATGCAGCGTCTGCGGGAGATGTGCAACTAAATGTAGATGTCACCAATCTTGACGAAGTGGTGGTAACTGGTCTGGTATCTAGCATTAAAAGATCCAACCTTGCCAACAGTGTTTCTACGGTAGATAGTGAGGCACTCACCGGTACAACCACCGGATCTACCTTAGATGGTGCGCTATATGGGAAAATGACGGGTGTAAATATCAACTCGGCAGGTGGTGCTCCCGGCGGACAGACCGCTATGCGATTAAGAGGGATCTCTTCTTTATCAGGGAATAACCAACCGCTGTTTATCGTAGATGGGGTGTATATCAGTAATGTACAGCTCACCAATGGATCTTCGGTAGCATCTGGTGCTAATGCCGGAAGGGAAGAAGGAGGCTCTAATAGGGTTTCTGACATTAACCCTGAGGATATTGAAAGTATTGAGGTCTTAAAAGGGGCATCTGCGGCTGCCATCTACGGAACCAGGGCAAATGCAGGAGTTGTTATCATTACTACCAAAAGAGGTTCAACCGGTAAAACAACCGTGAAATTTGAACAAGATGTTGGGTTTAACAAAATTCAAAATTATGCTGGACGAAGACAGTTCACATCGACTACAGTATCTTCCACTTTTGGACCTGCAGAGGTGCCTATTTTTGAAGCTGCTCAGGCTGCAGGACGAATTTTCAATTATGAAGAAGAACTCTATGGAGAAACCGGCCTTATTCTGGATAGTCGGGTTTCAGTTTCAGGAGGTAATGATAAAACCACCTTTTATTTCAACGCCAGCCGCAGGGATGAAGACGGCATTATGAAAAGAACTGGCTACGAGCGGAATTCTTTGAGATTGAATTTGGATCATCGTTTTAACGACAAACTAAAAATAGGACTTTCCTCTAACTTTGTTAATAGTAGAGCCGATAGAGGACCTGTAGGGAACGAGAATAATGGTGGTTTTAGTGTAGGCTACAATCTTGCCCTGGTAACCGCAGATTGGGAAGATTTATTTCCTGATGCAAATGGCGTATATCCGGACGGTCGATTTGCGGCAACCAATATTATCTTAAACAGGGATGTAATTGATAATTATGAGGATATCAATCGATATGTTCAAGGTGCCAATATTGAGTACAAGGCGTACTCCTCAGATAACTTTAATCTAAGATTTACGGCAAATGGAGGTTTAGATTATTTTCAGGCCAAGACCTTTGTTTATATCCCTGAATTCCAACAGACCCAAAGAGCAACAACCGGAGGGTTTGTCAGTGCGGGAAATACAAATTCACTTCAACTGAACTATAATGCTTTTGCGGTTGCCGATTATACTACAGATAGCAATATTAGTATAAACGGCCAGGTAGGTCTTTCCTATCTCAACTTTGAAAGTGATGCGGTCATCAATCAGACCACGCAGTTATTCCCTCAGCAAACCAATCTGGCTCAAGGTAATTCCTTTGCGGTTTTTCAAAGACTTACAGAAGAAGAGGAGTTTGGTATCATTGGGCAAAGTACTGTGAACTGGGATGACAAAGTCATTGCTACGGCAGGGATCAGATTTGATAAATCCAATCTAAATGGAGATCCGAACAAGTTCTTTGCTTTTCCCAGAGCTTCCCTGGCAGTGAATGTTGCAAATTTTGACTTTTGGAATGTAGATGCAGTGAATCTTTTTAAACTTAGAGTAGCTTACGGAGAAACCGGTAGTAGTGCCAGGTTTGGATCCTTGTATACCCCCTTAGGTCCGACATCTATTGGCGGCGTACCTGGATTGGCGCTACCTACTGTTGGCCAGAATAATGTTTCTGCCCAGTTGGGAGATGCCGATTTAGAACCGGAGACCTCTCAAGAGATTGAATTTGGGGCCGACTTCGCTTTTCTCGATGGAAAAATTGGATTAGAGCTAACGGGTTATATAAGAGATGTGAAAAATCTTATTTACCCATTTTCATCTATTCCTCTGACCACGGGCTTCGCAAATGAAATTAGAAATGATTTTGACCTGAGCAATAAAGGTGTTGAGATTGGATTAAATGCAAATCCAATAAGCAATGAAACTGTGAATTGGAATACCACCGTGAACTGGTGGAAGAATAAAGCCGAAGTTGATCGTTTAGGAGTTGGTGAATTTCAGCCTTCAGGAGAGGGCTTCAGTTTAACCTTCGGGAGTTCTTTTATTCGTCTCGGTGAAACAGCCACTTCGTTGGCAGCGAACATTGGAGGGGTAACAACTATCATTGGAGATGCCGCACCGGAATATGAGATGAGCTGGTTTAACCAAATAACGCTTTTCAAAGATTTGGATCTGACCTTCCTATGGCATTGGAAAAAAGGAGGCGATGTCTTAAACCTAACGAAACTATTGTCAGATTTTGGTGGAGTAACACCAGACCTGGATGATCCGGATGTTATAGCCAATCCGAGATTCGGAACCTTTGGTGCCGCAGGTTATATAGAGGACGGAACCTATATTCGATTAAGAGAGGTAGGCTTGTATTATACCATTCCTTTTGAATTGGATTTTATCGAAAAAGCCAGAGTTGGTGTATCAGGAAAGAACTTGATTACCATTACCGATTATACCAGTTATGATCCGGAGACCTCGGCCTTTGGTCCGTCTGGTTTGTCACAGGGGATTGAAGTATCGCCGTTTCCAAGTGCGAAGCAGTTTTACTTTCATTTAGCGTTAACATTTTAGGATAAAAAAATAGATTATGAAAAGTATAAGAAACTTAACAATTTTGATGGGAACATTGCTGCTGTTTTCCTGTTCCCTAGACGAAGTTCCCGATCCCAATCAACCAGGAGTTGATGGAGTAGTTAATAACCCTTCAGAGCAGACCTTGAATTTTGTGGTACAAGGTTTGGAATCAAGGGCTATCAATCAACAAGGAGGGTTTATTACCGCTACCGGATCCATAGCCCGGGAGTTATATGATTTTAATGCCTCAGATCCAACTACGACGGCCACACTGATAGGCAAGGATGGTACCCCTCTTACCGGGTCTGAACCTCAATTAACCGGGATGATGTTTGCAAGGTATCAGGCCGTTAAAAATGCGGATTTTATTTTACAGGCACTTCCAACGGCGGCCGTTACGGACGCCCAAAAAAATGGGTATAGAGGAGTGGCACTGACCTTTAAGGCGATGATGTTGCTCGACGTACTTGACATGCTTGGAGATAATGGCGTTCGAATAGATGCCTTTGATCCGGATAACCTCGGACCTTTTGTTAGCGCAAGTGAAGGATTTACCGCGTTGAGAGGCTTTTTGGATGAAGGTTTTACGGCACTTCAAAGTGCTGAGTTCTCCTTTCAATTTTCCAGTGGATTTGATGGCTTTAATACCCCTGCAACTTTTGCACAGTTTAACCGTGCAATAGCGGCTAGAGTTGCCATACATCAGGAAGATTACGCAGGAGCACTCACTCTGGTAAATGATTCTTTCCTTTCTTTAGACGCAGCAGATCTGGCCATTGGACCAAAGATGGTGTATGCACAAGGGGGTACAGAATTACTAAACCCTATTTTTAAAACCCCACAACAAAGTGGTGACCAGTATATTGTGCATGATAGGTTTATTAATGATATCCAGGCAGGTGATACAAGGATCAATAAGTTTAGATTACGCGATGATCCGGTTGCCAGAGATGGTCTGAATGGGACTCACGAAATCAATCTTTATGCTTCGGCAACTTCAACTATAGATCACATAAGAAATGAAGAATTGATCTTGATCTATGCGGAGGCCAATATTCAAGAGGGCAATCTGATGGATGCTATTACAGCTCTAAACATCCTTAGGAATGCTTATGGATTAGGAGATTATGCCGGAGCCGGCATGGAGGCTGATCTAATTGATGAAATGTTATACAACAGGGCCTATTCCCTATGGGCAGAGGGGCATGCTATGTTCGACCTTAGAAGGTATGGGCGATTAAATAGCACCTTTTTACCTATAGACAGAGCAGGTGATATTGTACATACACAATTCCCAATACCTCCATTTGAGGAGTAGTAAGGGAGTTGGTTAAATAATAGTCTGGAAAGTGACGATTCCTGTCACTTTCCAGACTCTTTTTTTGCCCCAATCAGGCGGCAATGTCTAATTCCTCCTTCTTCACTGGAGCAGCCTGAGGTCTACGCTTTCTGATCCAAAGCTTAATGCGGTAAACAATATTAAATAGTACAGGTACTATGATCAAAGTAAGGAAAGTAGCTACGATCAATCCGAAAATTACCGTCCATGCTAAAGGCCCCCAGAAAATAACGTTATCACCTCCTACATATACCTGAGGATCAAACCTTCCAAAAAGGGTGATAAAGTTGATATTTAAACCCGTTGCCAGGGGAATCAGTCCTAACACTGTGGTGATCGCCGTAAGAATTACAGGCCGTAATCTGGCTTTACCACTCTTAATAATAGTATCTGTGACTTCTTCACGGCTTAGCAGATCATCATCAGAAAGTCCCAACTGCAACTTTTTCCTATCTATAAGAATCTGGGTATAATCTAATAACACCACCCCATTGTTAACCACAATACCGGCGAGGGAGATGATACCCATCATGGTCATCATGATCACAAAAGGCCATCCCGTGAGCACCAGCCCTCCAAAAACTCCAATGAAACTCAGGAAAATGGCGGTCATGATAATGGCCGGTTTGGAAATGCCCCCGAATTGGAAGACAAGAATAAGCATGATCAACCCAAGTCCTGAAAAGAATGCACCCATCAAAAAGGCTTGTTGTTTTGCCTGCTCTTCCAGCTCCCCGGTATAGTCAATTTTAACTCCAGCAGGTAAGCCCTTAAAACTTTCCATTTCTTTTTTAATCTGATCTACAATGATATTGGCATTACCTCCTGGCTTAAGTCCCGAGTAGACGGTTACCACTCTTTCACCGTTGATGTGCTTGATGGCATTGAAAGAAGAAGTGTTCTTACGACTTGCCACGGCCGAAATAGGGATTTCCTTTATCTGGCCGGTTGCCTGATCTCTAAAGATCATATTCTGGTTAAAGAGTGCACTGGTGTTGTATCTTAAATCTTCATTGAACCTGACGTTAATGTCATAATCTTCACCATCCTTTTTAAACACTCCGGCTTTATCTCCAAAAAGCGAGCGGCGCAATTGCTGACCTACCTGACCCACGGTTACCCCAAGTTCTCCGGCCTTTTGCCTGTCTACCACCACTTGCATTCCGGGATTCCCTTTGTTAACATCAACTTTTAAGCCTTCCATCCCATCGATACTCTTTGAGTTGATGTAGTTTCGCATGCGCTCAGCAACGCTGATCAGCGTATCATAATTTTGGCCTATGAGCTCAATATTCACCGGGTATCCGGCTGGTGGACCCACAGCATCCTTTTCAACAGATATGGTTACCCCTGGATATACCTCTGCCAGGGCATTTTGTATGCGCAACCTTAATTTTTCGGTATCCAGGCCATCTCTAAATTTAAATTCCTGCATAGAGAGGGTAATCTTTCCCCTATGAGGCATATCTGCCGCAGAACCGGCTTCGGTAAAGGGGTTTTCAGCACCTTTCCCTACCTGTGACACTCCGGTATCTACCAGGAGATTCTCCCCGGTATTGTTGAAATATTGTTCGTCCTCTACAATTTGGTAAACCCTTTCTTCAATGGCCTTGGTGAGTTTATTGGTCTTATCAATATCGGTTCCTTGAGGATATTCTATATAAACATAGATCTCTTTAGGAGTATTATCAGGAAAAAACTCCAATTTAGTTCGCTGACTTCCCACAGAGATTCCGAAGGTAACAAAGGCGGCAATTAGTAGAAGAATTGTAACGCCAAAGTACCCATACACATTTCTTCCTTTTAATGCATGTTTTAGGCGACGCTCATACCAATTTTCTAACCTCACCAGGCTGTTCTTTTGAAAACGGGTTGCCCAAGGTTTTAGGAAGTATTTGTATAACCAGAACATGCCGGCCACAACCAACATTAGGGTGCCCAAACCGCGAACAGGACCTCCAACGATCATGATAAACAGGCCAAAACCACCTAAAATTAAGGTGAGACGTATCAATTGCTTACGAGTTAGGGTTTTTTCTCCTAGTTCCATAAACTGAGATACCAACATGGAATTCATAAAGATGGCCACAAACAAGGAAGAGCCTAAAACCACAGATAATGTGATTGGAAAATAGATCATGAATTCTCCCATAATCCCCGGCCACATGCCAAGCGGAACAAAGGCAGCGACCGTAGTCGCCGTAGAAATTATAATGGGAATAGCAATTTCCCCTATACCTTTTTTAGCCGCCTCTTTTCTAGACATACCCTCTTGCTCCATTAAGCGGTAGACATTCTCAACCACAACCACCCCGTTATCTACCAGCATTCCAAGCCCCATTATGAGTCCGAAAAGGATCATAGTGTTCATTGTATAGCCCAAGGCAGATAATATCATGAACGACATGAACATAGACATGGGGATAGCGAAACCAACGAAAAGAGCGTTTCTGAAGCCCAGGAAAAACATCAATACGGTGACCACCAGGATGATTCCAAAGATGATATTGTTCACCAAATCGTCTACCTGGTTCAGGGTACTGCTACTGCTATCATTAGCAAAACTGATATCTAGATCTTCAGGAAGGTAGCTCTTTTGAGCATTGGCCACGATTTCCCGGATCTTTTGAGTTGCCTGTACCTCGTTTTTGCCCGAACGTTTTTTGATATCGAGCATAACCACGCTTTGACCCATTTCACGGGCGTAGGTAGTCTTGTCTTCTTCGCTAAAAGTAACTTCGGCAATGTCTTTAAGGTAAACGGTACCATCCTCAGATTTGACAACAAAATCATTGAGTTCAGAAGGCTTTTCAATTTCCCCTGTGATACGTATGGTCCTTCTTTGGCCACTGGTAATGAGGTTTCCTGCAGACATGGTCATATTGCCATTTGCAATGGCCTGTATCACATTGTCAAAATTTACTTTGGCCGCCATCATTTTATTGATGTCAACGGCAACCTCCACCTCTTTTTCCTGTGCTCCCCGAATATCAACTTGCTTTATTTCCTCAAGATTTTCAATCTCATCTTCAAGAGATTCAGCAAACTCCTTCAGCTTTTCAACAGGATAATCCCCCGTGATATTTACGTTTAAGATTGGAAAGGACTCTGCCAGATTCAAGTCGAAAACATTGGGTTCTACTTTGGCCCCATTAAATATGGGCCAATCTTCACCCGCTTTTTCAGCATCAACCTCATCTTTCACCTCCTGCTTAGCATTCTCTACAGTGATGTTTTCATCAAACTCAACGACTACCATAGCGTAATCTTCCTGAGAAGTTGAGGTCATCTCAACAAAATTGCTCACATTTTTCAAACGCTCTTCAAGTGGATCTGTAATGAGTCGCTCCATATCTTCGGCAGTGTTGCCGGGATATATAGTACTTACATAGATCTTTGTCTCTACCGCTTCAGGGAATTCTTCTCTTGGCATTGAGAAATAGGAAGAAATTCCGATGAACAGGAAAATAGCGATCATAACATAGATGACCGATGAATTATCTATAGCCCAGGAAGACAGGCGAAACTCTTTGTTGGCGTTCTTTTTGGCTTTCTCCATGATTTAATTTTTCGCTGTTTGGACTGTATCTAGTACTTTAACCTGCTGGTTATCTCTTACACTTCTGGCGCCTTCTACGATAATATGGTCCCCGTCTTTGAGGCCTGATAACACTTCAACATCATCTCCCTGGGTCTTCCCTAGGGTAATGATTGTTTTTTGGGCGAGGACTTCATTTTCTGAGCCGTTTTCTTTGGTTGTATATACGTATTGCTCTCCTATGGCATTCTCAGAAACGACACTTTGAGGGATCAAAATGGCGTTATCATTGCTGTAATCATTGATTTTAGCAATAGCCGTCAGGTTTGGTTTAACAGATCCGTTTTTATTCGGCACAGGAATTTCTACGCTAAAAGAACGGTTCCCGGGATTGATAAAGTTTCCGGTCTGTCTTACTTTAGTTTGCACTGTACTCCCCAATACCGGAAAATATACTTCCACATTCTTCCCTGGGGTTACATTGGCTAAATGAGCTTCAGGGACCTCTACTTCCACATACATATCTGAAAGATTTACGATACGGAATACCTCTGAACCGGGCCCGGGGCTCACCACAGTACCCTGATCCTTGATCACATCATCTATAACTCCCGAAAAGGGTGCGCGAATCTGGGATTTTGCCAACTGACTTTTCAACTGCTTTACAGCGCTTGCCTGAGCCTCATAGTTCGACTTAGATTGTAGATACTGTATTTCAGAACCAATGTTCTGTTCCCATAGGCGCTTCTGGCGCTGATAGGTAGTTTCTGCCAGGGCTGCCTGCGTCTCCATCTGAGCAAGTTGACTAGACAAACCTCCATCATCTATAGAAGCCAATAGTTGCCCTTTTGAAACCCGCTGCCCGTCTTTCACATAAACCCGATAGAGTGTCCCAGGCATCTCAGGATACACCAAAACATTTTGATCTGTCATTACGTCTCCCTGCAGCTCTAGGAAATGATGAAATTCCTGGCGTTGTATTGCCTGGGTAGTGACCAAGGGGAGATTAACATTGTCATCAAGTTCAGAAATAACGGAGTCTAACATGGCGATTTGAGCATCAAGGGCTTTTTGTTGCTCTGCTATTTCGCTTCGCTTCCCTCTGATAGATTCCAAATCTTTGCTAGAAATCACGCTTTCAAGAGAATTATCTCCACCTCCACAGGAGACTGTGATAATTCCAATGGCTAATACGTATAGAAACTTTTTCATTTTCACGGCTGTATTGTTGTTATTGATTGAGTACATTTTCCAATTCGGTTTTTTTGTTGACTACATTCACCATGGATTGTAGGTATTCTTGTTGGGTAGAATAGAGTTGTGTTTGAGCCTGACGTAATTCGAAGCTCGTTGCAATCCCTTCAGAATACTTGATTTGATTTTTATTTTCGATTCTTTCGGCTAGGTCCAAATTCTCTTTTGCCGTTTCATATTGCTCAATGGCCAATATATAATCGCTTTTAGTACTTTCATGTTGCAATTTGATTCTGGCTTCGGCCTCTGTTAATTGGGTCTTAGCCTTGTCATAAGCAATTCTAGCGCTTTGAGTACTGTCGCTGTGCTTGAATGAGCTAAAAATGGGGATTTGTAAGTCAACAACACAGGTTGAAAAACCAAACCAATCCTGCCATTGATTTAGAAAATTGAAGCTATCGCTAAAAGAAAGACCACCGTAGTTTACAAAGGCATTTAAAGTGGTCAGGGCCCTGCTTTTTGCAAGCTTTAACTCGTAATACAGCTGCTCATTCAGATTTTGTACGATCCGATAATCAACATTACTTTATATGTTGAAACTTGTCTCTAGCAAATTGGGGTCAGTTCTCTGCTGGGTTAGTTTT
>JBFOMC010000323.1:0-37053 GCA_040830565.1 Flavobacteriaceae bacterium | reverse complement strand
TTCAAGTATTCGTTCAGGTTTATGAAGGAAAGAACATGCAAGAGGTGTCGGGGATTATTAAGAATGCCAAATATGACAATATTACCGGGGAGTATAGGAAAACCAAGCCTGAAATTTTTCTTCATCCGATGTCTAAATGGTACCTGCATTCAGAATTTGAGAACGGTGTAATTAGTGGAGGCAGGATTGAGTTGGTTTGGCTATTTGGTTTAATAGGCGTTTTTACCCTTCTATTGGCCTGCATAAATTTTATGAATTTGGCCACAGCCCGTTCCATGAAAAGAAGTAAGGAGGTGGGAATAAGGAAAACCATTGGGTCCCTGCGGCAGCAATTAATTTTTCAGTTTTTTGGTGAATCTCTGTTGGTTGTTGTCTTATCTTTTTTAGTTGCTCTGGGGGTAACGGTACTACTACTTCCTTTTTTTAATGAACTCACGGATAAGACCATGATATTCCCTTGGGCTAATACGTATTTCTGGGGATTGGCATTACTATTTATACTGATTACCGCTATTATTTCGGGGAGTTATCCAGCCCTTTATTTGTCTTCCTTTAAACCTTCCAGGGTACTTAAGGGCACCTTAGGAAACAACAAGGGTACTGGAAATTTGCGTAAAGCTTTGGTTGTTTTTCAATTCGCCATATCCATAGCTTTAATTGTTGCGACTATTACAGTTTATAATCAAATTCAATATGCCAAGGAAAGAGCTGTGGGGTACAATGTGGAGAATCTTATTTATGTCCCTATCAATACAGCTGGCGTCATAGAAAAATTTGAACCGCTTCGGGAAGAATTGCTTAGCTCTGGCGCAATAGAGGAAGTCGCCGCATCAGATGTTAGAATTACAGGAACTTTTACTACTAATAGCGGTTTCGACTGGAAAGGAAAAGACCCCGGAATGAGTGAGGAATTCAGAACGCTCCGGGCCACTCATGGATATGGGGAGATGGTAGATTGGGAGATAAAGGAAGGACGCGATTTTTCACGTCAATTTAAAAGTGATTCTCTGGCTTTTATCCTCAACGAAACTGCAGTGAGGTATATGGGATTTGAGAACCCGGTTGGAGAAATTATTAGATGGGGGGATAACGGTTTATACAAGGTGGTAGGCGTAGTGAAAGACATGGTCACCACTTCACCTTTTGACCAGGTTAGGCCTAGCCTCTACATATTACATTACGGCCGATTCCTGAATATGGTGAATATTAAGATCGCAGATAAATCTGATATGAAATCTGCCCTGGCCCATATAGAAAAAGTATTTAAGAAGTACGATCCCAAAAGCCTTTTTAGCTATAATTTCTTTGAAGATGATTATCAGGGAAAATTCATTCAGGAGGAAAGAATAGGCACTTTGGCCAGCCTATTTGCGGCCTTGGCCATATTAATTAGTTGCCTTGGCATTTTTGGGTTGTCTGCATTTATGGCTGAACAGCGGACCAAGGAATTAGGCGTTCGAAAAGTTCTTGGTGCTTCAATGTACAATCTTCTGGGGCTTTTAACTAAGGACTTTTTTATCCTGGTCATTGTCGCTTGTTGTATCGCAATTCCAACAGGGCTGTATTATATGGACAACTGGCTTCAAAAGTATGAGTATAGGACGGTTGTAGAGTGGTGGGTTCCGGTGCTTACCATTTTTGTGATCCTTTCAATTACGCTAATTACGATTAGTTTTCAAACTGTCAAGGCCTCGCTAACCAATCCGGTAAAAAGCCTTAGAACAGAGTAGTTATATAAGTGAAAATATGTAAACACAGAACCATAGAGATTAACAAGAAAAATTCATCATCAAAAAACAAAGATCATGTGGTTTAATTTTATTAAAATTTCCTGGAGAAAAATTTGGAATAATAAACAAACAGCTTTTACAAAGTTATTTAGCCTGGCAATTGGGATCGTGAGCCTATTTTATATAGTTACTTATATACAGCAGGAAATGAGTGTTGACAAATTCCATTCAAAATATGATAATATAGCTAAGATAAACACCGCAATAACCTCTCCTACTGGCGAACTCTCTCTTGGACTCACTGCAACTCCCGTAGGACCTTATATAAAATCTCAATCCTCAGATATCATTGAATATGTGCGGGTGAGCAGGGAAAATGGCAGCCATGCTATTAGATATGAGGATAAACTATATTCAGAAAGTGGCGATATCCTTTATGCGGATGCATCTTTTTTTAAAGTATTTAACTTTGAACTATTACAGGGAAATAAGGAAACAGCTCTCATTGGCCCTGACAAAATTTTACTTACAGAAGCTATTGCTACGAAGTATTTTGGAACGGTAAATGCCGTTGGCAGAATATTGGAATATGACGGGGTACCTTTTACGGTTTCAGGAATACTTGCTGAGCCTCCTTCAAACTCACATATACAATTCAATTTTTTGATCTCACTAGATACCTTTATGAAGGGAAGGCTTCCGGCAATAAATGAAAATTGGGGTTGGTTCCCAATGAATACTTATTTGTTATTGTCTGATCCGAGCAAACTGACAAGTGTCGAAAGACTGATAAAGGCAATACCTCAATATCAAGAAGCCAGTCCTTCAAATGATCAATATCACTTGTCTGTCGAACCACTCAATGGGCTACATTTTAGCTCAGAGAAACTAGGTGAGCTGGGAAGCAAAGGGAATTTGAACAGTCTTTATGTCCTCTTGGGAATTGGATTGATGATCTTACTTCTGGCCGTTTCCAATTTTATTAACTTGACTACAGCTGAGGTTGCTGTTAAGGAGAAGGAGGTGGCTGTTAAGAAAACAATTGGCGCTACCAGGCTAGATATCTTTAAGCAATTCTTTGCAGATACCATTCTTCTAAGCTCTCTTGCCACTTTAATTTCTATAGGTTTGATTGCTGTTAGCTTACCCTATTTTGAAAACTTCATAGGAGCAAATTTTAATTCTGGCCTATTTCTAAATCCGTTAGCCCTTCTTCTGCTTCCATTGGTACCCCTGGGTTTATCTTTATTGGGAGGGATTTATCCGGCCTTTAAGTTTGCAGGGATCTCTGCTATTAATCCCGTCACAAATACAGAGAGCTCAAAAGGAATTTTTAATACCCGAACATTACTACTGGTTTTTCAATTTTCTATAACCAGCGCATTGATAATCGGGTCACTGATTATTCAAAATCAACTCGATTTTATGCAGTCCAGGGATCTGGGAATGGATATAGCACAGAAAGTCGTCTTAGATTATGGTCCAAATTCTAGTATTGGGAATTCCTTTAAATCGGTTAAAAAGCAGCTGCTGGAAATTCCCGGAGTTGAAAGTGTAGCATTTAGTTCGCACGTTCCCGGGCAGACCCCAAACGGGGTAGCAACTCAAATTTTAGATGTCAGCGGTAGAAGTACTAATGGCGAGATCAATCTCAATTTGGTTGATGAAGATTTTATTGAAAATTACGGTTTGCAGCTTATTGCCGGAAGAGGTTTTAGAGATGGAGAAGGGGATCATACGAATACGCTTATTATTAACGAAGCGGCCATGAAGGCTTTTGGATATGTAAATCCCGATGAAATATTAGGTGCTTCCTATGAACAATGGGGTGGAAACGGGGAGGTTATCGGGGTGGTAAAGGACTTTAACTATCTGTCTTTGCATGAAAAAGTTGGGCTCCTTTCCTTCAAAATTTGGCCAGAGCAGTTTATGAAGATTACCATGGAAATTAGCCCAGTAAACCTTAAGGAAACTCTGGAAACTCTATCTTCCAAGTGGAGCTCTATGTATCCGGATATCCCTTTTAACCACTATTTTGTCGATGATAACTTTAGGGCGCAATACACCAAAGACAAGAACTTTGCAGCACTGATAAATCTATTTACGCTGGTATCAATTTGTATCGGGATCCTTGGACTAATAGCGTATGCCAGGTTTTGGTGCGATAGAAAGAGAAAGGAAATGTCCATCCGCAAAGTATTAGGCGCCAGGGTTGCTGTACTTGTTTGGAAACTGTACAGGGGTTTCAGTCTACCGGTGCTAATAGGGTTTATTTTGGCAATTCCAATAGCATATTTTCTCGGAGAACAATGGCTTCAAGGGTTTGCATATAAATTTAGTCTTCATTGGCACTTTTTTATTTTCCCCTTGATTATCATGCTCATTTTGGCCTGGGTGGCCGTGGGGACGCAAACAGTAAAATTGGCCCTCTCTAATCCGGTGGATAATCTGAAAGAAGAATAACAAATAGAGATTTAGGATGTATAAACTATTCATAAAAATCGCCACAAGATACCTGCTTAAACACAAGCTGTATTCCTTTATCAACATCTTTGGGCTCGCTGTAGGGATTGCTTCCTTTATCATCATCATGCTCTATGTGAGTTACGAGCGCAGCTATGATAAGTTTGAGGGTTCTGAAAATGTGTACAGAGTTTATATGGACTATTTGGAAGGGGGTAAATTTGTTCCCGGAGATGCCAACGCCTACATCGTAAGTGGCCCAACTCTTAAGGAAAAGTTTCCGGAGATACAAGAATTTACACGGCTAAGACGTGCCGCTGGAATCGTTTTGTTACATGAAAATGAGGTTTTTGATCATATTACCGGATCGCTGGCTGATCCGGAGTATTTTGAGGTTTTTGATAGAAGACTTGAGAGAGGAGACATAAATACAGCTCTGACCGAACCTTATTCTATGGTATTGAGTGTTTCCTTGGCCCAAAAGATATTTGGCGAGGAAAATGCTATAGGGAAAACACTTAAAATTGGAGGAGATGATAAATCTAGTTTTACTATAACGGGCTTAATAGACAATAGTCAATTTAAGACCCATATAAAAAACGATCTTCTAATTTCTTTCAGTACTTTTTATACCTGGGAGCTTTTTAGCAACGATTGGGAGCGTACCTGGAGCCAGAATGAATATTTCACCTATATCAAGGTAGACAAGAACGCCGATGCAGAAGTGCTTAATGAGAAAGTTATGGCCTTTGTCCCGGAAGGATTAAAGAATGAAAGGCATCATTTAGAACCAATTGAAGATATCCACCTCTATTCTAATAAACCTTATGAAGCCGAGGTGAACGGTAGTGGAAATAGTATTAGGCTTCTGGCAATTATTGCTTTTATAACCCTTTTACTGTCCTGGATGAATTACATGAATTTATCAAGCAGTAAATCGTTAGAGCGAGCCAGGGAAATAGGAATACGCAAAGTATCTGGAGCTCAAAAACCGCAATTGATTACGCAATTTTTATTGGAATCCGCTATGTTGAATTTCATGGCGATTGTTCTTGCAATAGTTACTATCTACCTAGTACTTCCTGGTTTTAATAAGTTTGTTGGACAAGAATTGGGATTTGATATCAAACAGTTCAAGAGCCTATTACCTTATTTCGGTATATTAATGTTGGGCTCTTTTCTGGCAGCTTTATACCCCGCATTAGTACTCAGCAAATTTAGTCCTGCTAAGGGATTAAAAGGAAACCTACGGACTTCTAAAAGCGGTACGAATATTAGAAAGGCACTAATTGTAGGTCAATTTATTGCCACAATTGCGCTCTTGTCGGGAACATTCATAGCGAATAAGCAAATTCGGTTTCTAAAAGATAGACCTATTGGAGCCAACTTGGACCAGGTGGTCGCATTGAATGGCCAAGTTTTAAATAGGTCCTCAGATTCTTTAGTAAGCCGAGATTTTGTAACCCTGATAAACGAAATAAAGAAAAGTCCTTTTGTAGAGAATGCAGTAGCTGCGCAGACGTATCCTGGGGATGGTTTCTCTGACATGAATTCCAGTATTGGTATAACATTCCCTGATGGACAAACTGATGATAAACGGATATGGTATCATTATTCCGCCCAGCCCGAGTATTTTGATTTGATGGGAATGGAGTTTGTTGCTGGTCAGGCGTTCCATCCAACCCCGCCTAGATGGAGTCATAATATTGTTATCAACCAAAAAATGGCTCATTTTGCTGGCATTACTGATATGGAGGGAGCTATTGGAAAGACCCTGAGATTTGGAAACCAAGATTGGACTATTGCCGGAGTAGTTGATGATTATAACCATTTTGGCTTAAAATCACCAGTTGAGCCCATGATAATTACCCATTTTAATAATAGGAGTAATATTCTCGTAAAACTGGATAAGAGTACTAAAACAATGGCGGGCATGACAAGAGCGCTTGACGGGTTAAATGATAGGTGGCACAAGATATTTCCGCAAAGCACTTACAACTATACTTTTTTAGATCAGAAGTTTGAAGCCCAATACGATGAGGATAGAAAGGTTTCAAACGCGTTTCAAATATTTACCATTTTGGCCATAATCATTGCTTCTCTGGGACTGTTTGGACTTACTTCCTATACGGTTGTTCAACGTAAGAAAGAGATTGGGGTCAGAAAAGTTAATGGTGCTACAATTATGCAAATCCTATCCCTTTTGAATAGAGATTTTATCAAGTGGGTGATGTTTGCTTTTATTATAGCGGTACCCGTATCGTGGTATGCCATGGATGAGTGGCTGAAAGGGTTTGCATATAGGACTACCTTAAGTTGGTGGATTTTTGCTCTGGCAGGATTTACAGCCCTTGCAGTTGCCATAGTTACTGTAAGCTGGCAGAGTTTAAAGGCAGCACTGGCAAATCCCGTAGATTCCCTTAGAGATGAATAGACTTTAATTAATACCTATGACTTCCTTAAAATCCTATATAAGACATTTATTTAAAAACAAACTTTATACTGTGGTCACGGTCCTGGGGTTTGCTTTCTCACTTACTTTTATCATTGTATTGAGCGTCTACATTAGTAATGAATTAGCAGTTGATGATTTTCATATTCATAAGGACAGGATTTACCGATTAGAGAATGAGACCGTGGATTTTTCTCCTCCCATTGCTCCTGACTTAAAGAATAGTATTCCTGAAATTGAAAGTTTTACCAGGGCCCTTGAAGGTTCGGGGCGCATTAATATAGCAGACCAGCAGAAATTAAGAATTGATTATCTAGGGGTTGATGCTCCCTTCTTTGATATTTTCTCTTTCCCGCTTATAAAAGGAAATCCCAAAGAGGTTTTGCAAACACAGAATGGCATAGTACTTTCAAGATCAATGGCCATGAAACTGTTTGGTTCCCTTGACGCTATCGGGCAAACAGTATTTATGAATACAGAACATAAATTTATGGTTACGGGCATAATGGAGGACTTCCCAGAAAATACCCATTTTATTGCTCAGGATGCCTTGGTAAATCTGGGAGCCTTTAAGGACATATGGGGTTTCACTAATATTCTGGAGGAATATGGTTTTGCTTCATTAAGTATCTATTTCTTAGCTCAGGAAAATTCAAATTTACCGGCAAAAGCCCCTGAAATACTGAATAAGTTTAAGGATGACTATTGGTTGTACCAGGAAGGCTGGGCCAAAACCGTAGCGTTTACACCTTTAAAAGAACTCTATTTCAGCACTAAAGTGGGTAACGGAACCAAAGCAAACAGTAAAACTTTGGTGATGGTATTATTGGCAATTGTGCTTTTAATTCTATTACTAGCTGTTGGTAATTATATTAATTTGACCATAGCCCAATCCACATTTAGGGGAAAAGAAGTAGCCATCAAAAAACTGCTGGGCGGTTCTAAAAGACAATTGTTCCTTCAATTTATCAGAGAATCTGTTCTACTATTTCTTGTAGCGGTTTTAGTTGCTGGGTTTTTCGCTAAATTGATAGAACCGGTTTTCAATGCATTACTGAATACCAAACTGCACCTAAATGACCAAATAACAGTTGTTAATCTTATTGGCTTGGTGGCAATATTTGGAGTTGTGGCTGTATTTTCAGGGCTCCTACCGGCCATTAGAATTTCTGGCTTTAAGCCGATTGAGGTAGTTAAGGGGGCATTTAGAACCAAGGTAAAAGGTATCTATGGAAAGGTTTTCATTACTTTTCAATATACAGTTACCATAGGACTTTTGGCCTGTAGCTGGATTATTTTAAAACAGACAGACTTTCTACGTAACAAGGATCTCGGATTTCAAAAAGAAAATATTGTTCATTTAGAATATCTGGGAAGGGGGGATCAAAAGAATACGGTTAAAAATGCGTTGCTACAGATTCCCGGAGTGCAAGATGTTAGCCTGACCTGGCAAAGTCCTCTAAGTGGGGGCAGCAATCAGACTTTTGATTACAATGGCAGATCTGTGAGTTTTCAGGAATTTGCTGTGGATTCCTCCTTTTATAATGTGTTCGACATTGAGGTGAAATCCACCTCGGTAGCATATTCTCAGCGTGGTGTTTATCTTAATGAAACTGCGGTTAAAGAGTTAGATCTGGATGAACCATTGACTTCCTTTAAAATGGGAGATGAAGAGAAGCCTATTTTGGGAGTTGTAAAGGACTTTAACTTTAAGGAATTACGCGATGGAATAGGCCCATTAATGTTGAGACAACAACTTGAAGACTCCTATGCAGATGATATTTTTTTAAAATTAGACAACAAGAGCGTATTCCATACTGCAGATCAGATCAAGGTAACCTATACCAAATTAATTGACAATGCCGAATTTGAGCTAAGCTTTGTAGACGACACGATCAACCAATGGTATGAAAAGGATGAACGTACGGGTAAGATCATAGGGTACTTTACCTTGCTTTCCTTTATCATTTCTGCCATGGGAATTTTAGCCATGTCTACCTTTTACATGCAACAGCGGAAAAAAGAGATTGGGATCAGGAAAGTGAACGGGGCCACTATAGGTCAGGTGTTGAAGCTGCTAAATAAGGATTTTGTAAAGTGGGTAGGACTGGCCTTTATCATAGCCGTGCCGCTATCCTGGTACGCCATGGATATTTGGTTACAAGGCTTTGCTTATAAAACATCTATAAGCTGGTGGGTGTTTGCAATGGCCGGATGCACAGCCTTGATCATTGCTCTGCTCACCGTCAGTTGGCAGAGTATCAAAGCCGCATTGGCCAATCCTGTTGAAGCCCTAAGAGAAGAATAAAACCAATCAAAAAAGGCAGTTATGTTAAAACACAATCTCTTACTTTTTTTTAGAAATATTAGGAAAAACAAGACCACCTTTTTGATCAATCTTATCGGTCTTTCTACTGGCCTTGCATGCGCTCTAATGATAGCCCTTTGGGTAAATGACGAACTCCAGATAGATAAGTATCATGAAAATGGTGATCAATTGGTTCAAATACTCCAAAATTTACCGACTCCTAATGGTATAGAAACAGATGATGCTACACAAGGTCCTTTGGCAGAAGCCCTTGTAAATGAATTTCCAGAGGTAGAAAAGTCGGTTAATGTTCTTCACAACGCCTGGTTTGAAGGCGAGAAATTTTTCCTTTCAAATGGGGGAGATCAATTTTTTAGTACAGTAATCCATTTTGCAGGCAAAGACTATTTTAATATGTTCTCCTTTCCCTTGCTGCAGGGAAAGAAAGACCAAGTTCTTGCCAGTTCTAATGCGGTTGTAATTTCAGAGAAGATGGCAAAAAAGCTATTCCCTACAGAAGATGCAATGGGCAAGGCAGTTGAATGGTTGCACGATGAATTTGGCGGAACGTACACCGTTACAGGGATTTTTAAAGAGCTTCCAAAAAATGCAACCGATCAATTTGACGTAATTTTCAACATAGATGTATTCATTGACCAAAACGAAGATTTAAGGGAATGGGGTGATAGTGATGTGCAGACCTTCGCCTTACTCCATCCTGGAACAGATCTGACAAAATTCAATTTGAAGATTAAAGATTTTTTAAAGACTAAGAATGAGTATTTTCCTGAAACATACCTCGCACAACCCTATTCAGAACGCTATTTATACGGGAATTATGAAAATGGTAAGGTTTCAGGCGGAAGAATACAATATGTAAAGTTGTTTTCCATCATCGCCCTGCTAATATTGATCATCGCTTGCGTTAATTTTATAAACATTTCTACGGCTAGAGCTTCTACCAGAATAAAGGAAATAGGAGTAAAAAAATCCGTGGGAGCCAAGCGAAAAGACCTTATGATCCAGTTCACTGCAGAGGCCTTGCTCACCACAGGTATTTCTATGATACTGGCCCTAATTATGGTAAGCTTATTTCTCCCGCAATTCAACCTAATTGCTGGAAAAGAGTTAGACTTTAGTCTTAATGCTAATTTTTTGACAGGAATATTTTTGATTACCATCGGTGCGGGGCTGGCAGCAGGTGTATATCCTGCTTTATATTTATCCGGATTATCGGCTCTTAAAGGACTTAAGGGAAAGGTTATAGGAAACTTAAGTGGAAGTTTTGGTCGCAAGGGCCTGGTTGTCTTTCAATTTGTGACTTCTGCCGTGCTCATTGTAGCCGTTTTCATCATTTACAATCAGATGGAATTCATTCAAAATAAAAACCTGGGCTTCAATAAAAACAACATAATCTGGTTCCCTTCCGGGGTTTTGGAAGAAAATCTGAATAGGGCCGATGCAAAAGGAATGAGCTCAGAGGATATTGAGAATTTCTTACAAATCTTAAAAAATACGCCAGGCGTGGTAAATGCTTCTAACTTTAGGCACACCATGATGGCCGACTTTGGTACCACTACCGGACTTGATTGGCCGGGAAAAGATTTGGAGAAAGACGCATTGTTTGCTCAAATTGCCGGAGGTTTTGATTTTATAGAAACCATGCAAATCGAGTTACGGGAGGGTAGGACTTATTCAAGAGAATACAGTACGGAGACAGAGAAGATCATTTTTAACGAGGCAGCGGTGGAACAGCTGGGCATGAAAGAGCCTATCGGTAAAACCATTTCACTTTGGGGAGAAGACCGGGAGATTGTTGGAGTAGTTAAAGATTTTCATATAGACAGACTGTACCAGAAAGTGTTACCAGTATTTATGACACTTAGCCAAGGGAACTTTGCCTCTAACTTTATGGTTAGGGTGGCACCCGGGAATGAGGCGGCTACCATAGCCCGAATAAAAAAAGCGTATCAGGAATACTTTATAGAGGGAATGCCATTTGATTTTCACTTTTTGAATAAAAATTACGAGCGCTTGTACCAAGCGGAGAAGCAAGTTGCAGATTTGTCTAAATATTTTGCAGGTATTGCGACATTGATTTCCTGTTTAGGGTTATTTGGCCTGGCTGTTTTCACAACCCAAAGAAGAAGAAAAGAAATAAGTATCAGAAAAGTTCTCGGGCAAACAGCTACCCAGGTAGTTACCATGCTTTCCGGCGAATTTGCTAAATTGGTTTTACTGGCTATTCTTATTGCATTGCCTATAGCCTACCTACTTGCGGAAAATTGGCTTTCGGGATTTGCATATCATATTTCTTTAAAAGTACAATACTTTTTTGGCGCTGGTCTGGTTGTGATGTTGGTTGCCATGTTAACTGTAGGAAGCCAAGCTTTTAGTGCCGCAAATAGAAATCCAGTAAAATCACTTAGAGAAGAATAACATCTAAATCAAAAAATATTAAAATGCTATTACAATTAAAAAACATATTTAAATGGGTTAACTCCGGAGGTCAGCGGATCTTCCTATTAAAAGACATTAACCTTGATGTTCAAGAAGGGGAATTTATATCTGTCATGGGCCCTTCAGGTTCGGGAAAATCTACCCTGCTGAATGTTATAGGGATGCTCGATGGTTTTGACGAGGGCGAATACCATTTCTTAGATGAATCTGTTCACAAATTAAAAGAGAAGCATAGATCAAACCTATATAAACAATACATCGGCTTTGTATTCCAATCGTACCATTTGTTAGACGAGCTTACGGTTAAAGAAAATCTTGAAATGCCCTTACTTTATAAGAAAGTAAAGGGGTCTGAGCGCAAGGCCATGGTAGCGGATATGCTAGATAGGTTCAGTATTGTGGGTAAAAAGGATCTTTTTCCATCACAGCTCAGTGGAGGCCAGCAACAGCTGGTAGGGGTGGCAAGAGCCTTGATAGGCAACCCCAAACTAATACTGGCCGATGAACCCACGGGAAATCTTAATTCTTCGCAAAGTGAGGAGATCATGGAGCTTTTTAAACAACTAAATTCGGAGGGAGTTACCATCATACAGGTTACCCATTCCGAAAAGAACGCCGCTTATGGTTCGCGTATCATTAACCTGTTAGATGGTCGTATGCTTTAATAGTATTTATTCCAACTTAGTATTGATTACCCCCATTTTCTTTTAAACTAAAAGATATATTAGGAGACAGGAGACAGGAGACAGGAGACAGGAGACAGGAGACAGGAGACAGGAGACAGGAGACAGGAGACAGGAGACACCTATTGGAATGTGGACTTTGGTTAAAAAAGAGGCAGGTTTTAGGGGCTAAAAGCCCCTCCCCAGCTCAATATAGCGTTTAAGCCTGAAATTTCCTTGCAGTGAGAATAATCAGTAGGCTATAGTCCTAATGTGAGAGGCCAAAAAGACAGCGGGGATAAACTTTTCTTCCTAAGTTCTTTTTCCTTCTTCTTTCCATCTTTTGTCCTCCGTCCACATTTCAATCGAAACCCTTTAGCTTCTCGCTCCTAAGGCGTATCTTTGTTGTTTAGAATGATTTTACATAACAAGTTTATGTCCAAAAAGTTAGACAAAAAAGAGATCCTAAAGGCCCTGGAACAAATAACCGTTCCGGGTGAGGGGCAGAATATGGTAGAAAGTGGTGCGGTGAAGAACGTTCAGGTTTTTGGGGATGAGGTAGAAATAGATCTCACCATTACAAACCCAAGTCTTCAGGCCCGCAAGAAAACCGAGGTGGAGATTTTGAAAATTATCCACAAGGAAGTATACGAAAAGGCTAAAATAAAGGTAAACGTTAAGGTAGAAGGCCCTAGCAAACCCAAGGTGAATGAAATAAAGGGAAAACCAATTCCCGGTATTCAAAACATCATAGCGGTTGCTTCTGGCAAAGGAGGAGTTGGTAAATCTACTATCACGGCAAACCTGGCGGTAACACTTGCTAAAATGGGCTTTAAGGTAGGGCTGTTAGACGCAGATATTTACGGCCCTTCTATGCCAATTATGTTCGATGTAGCTCACAAAAAGCCACTAGCAACCAATGTTGAGGGAAAATCTAAAATGAAACCTGTGGAGAGCTATGGGGTAAAATTGTTGTCAATAGGCTTTTTTACACAACCTAATCAGGCCGTCATATGGCGAGGACCAATGGCCTCCAAAGCGCTTAATCAAATGATTTTTGATGCACATTGGGAAACATTAGATTTTATGCTTTTAGATCTTCCTCCTGGAACAGGAGATATCCATTTGAGCATAATGCAATCTTTACCAGTTACCGGTGCAGTGGTTGTGAGTACGCCCCAGGAGGTTGCCCTGGCTGATGCGAGGAAGGGAGTAGCTATGTTTAATCAGGAGGCCATCAATGTTCCTGTTCTGGGAATCGTGGAGAATATGGCCTATTTTACCCCGGAAGAGCTTCCTAACAACAAATATTATATCTTTGGAAGGGAAGGAGCCAAGCATTTGTCCGAAGATTTAAAGGTCCCCTTTTTAGGAGAAATTCCCTTGGTACAAAGCATTAGAGAGGCGGGAGATGCAGGAAGACCTGCCGCAATGCAGACGGCTACTCCAATTGAACAGGCCTTTGAGGAACTAACTCGTAATGTGGTACAAGAGCTTGTAAACAGGAATAAAAATTTACCTCCTACAGAGGCAATAAAGATAACTACAATGGCCGGTTGTGCCGCTGTTAACAAAAAATGATCATGACTTCGGAAGAATTAAGAACAAAAGTGGAGACTGCGCTTGAGGAGATTCGTCCTTTTTTGCAGAGTGATGGGGGCGACATTTCTTTGGTCTCTATTGATAATGATACTTTAGTTAAAGTTAGACTTGAAGGTACTTGTGTCGGATGCAGTGTAAATCAGATGACACTTAAAAGTGGGGTTGAGATGACCATAAAGAAGCACGCTCCTCAAATTGAAACAGTGGTTAATATTGATTAACATATTGTGACAATCGTCATGAATTAAAAATGAACTCCTCCCTAGTTTTGTGCCCATTTTAAGTTTATTCCTGCATGATCAAAACAGATATTATTATAGTTGGAGCCGGACCAACAGGTCTTTTTGCCGTTTTTGAGGCCGGATTGCTCCAACTCAAGTGCCACTTAATTGATGCCCTACCACAGGCAGGAGGACAGTGTTCCGAGATATACCCTAAAAAACCCATCTACGATATTCCAGGTTTCCCAGAAATACTTGCAGGGCAATTAGTCGATAATTTGATGGAGCAAATTAAGCCTTTTCAACCTGGTTTTACCCTGGGAGAACGGGCAGAAACCATTGAGAAATTAGAAGATGGCAGCTTTGTAGTTACTACAAATAAAGGAACTGCCCATAACGCACCTATCGTTGCTATTGCCGGAGGTCTTGGTAGTTTTGAGCCAAGGAAACCGCTTTTGGATAGGCTCGGGGATTTTGAGGATAAGGGAATTGCCTATATGATCAGGGACCCTGAGGTTTACAGAGATAAGAAGGTTGTAATTGCTGGTGGTGGAGATTCTGCCTTGGATTGGAGTATTTTTCTTGCCGATGTCGCTTCAGAAGTTACTCTGGTACACCGACGTAATGAATTCAGGGGTGCTTTAGATTCGGTTGAAAAGGTTCAGGAACTTAAAAATCTGGGAAAGATCAACCTAATAACTCCGGCCGAGGTTGTTGAGCTACAAGGGAAAGAGAAACTTGAAGCTGTCGTTGTTCGCAAATCTGCGGATCACGAAGAAAAGATTACACTTGAAATAGACCATTTCATTCCGCTGTTCGGACTCTCGCCTAAACTGGGTCCCATTGCAGATTGGGGTCTGGAAATTGAAAAGAATGCCATCAAAGTAAATACCTTGGATTATCAAACCAATATTCCAGGGGTCTATGCCATTGGTGATGTAAACACTTACCCGGGAAAGTTGAAACTGATATTGTGCGGTTTTCATGAGGCCACACTAATGTGTCAAAGTGCTTATCAAAGAATATATCCGGATAAGAGGTATGTAATGAAGTACACAACTGTAGGCGGAATACACGGGTTTGATGGCAGCGTAAAAGAAGCGCCGAAGGCCATTGTCAAGAAAATAGAATAGGCAAGCATGACAGATATCAAGGTGAAAATAACGGATAGAGACGGCGTAACCCACGAAGTAGATGCGCCGACGGACATGAATATGAATCTAATGGAGCTAGTTCGATCATATGAACTGGCCCCGGAAGGAACTATTGGGGTATGTGGCGGAATGGCCATGTGCGCTTCTTGCCAATGTTATGTGGAATCCGACCATGATCTCCCTGAAAAATCTGATGATGAGGAAGCCATGTTAGCCGAGGCCTTTTATGTGGAAGATAATAGTCGTCTGGGATGTCAGATTCACCTATCAGAAGAACTTAACGGACTTGAGGTAGTTTTAGCGCCTGAATCTTAAAAGAGAAACAAAAATAAGGATCGCTTCGCTTCTAGATCCAAGACCAAAAATCTTGTCTCTCGACTCGGCTAGATTCTGGCCTGGTATGTAAACAAATTATAATACCGGCCTTCACTTGCTATTAGTTCGTCGTGAGTACCTTGCTCCGCTATCCTGCCATCTTCAATAACCAAAATTTGATCGGCCTTTCTTATGGTACTCAACCTATGGGCGATCACAAAAGTTGTACGCCCCTTGGTAAGTTCGGCCAAACTTTTTTGTATCAGGGCCTCGCTTTCGGTATCCAGGTTAGAGGTCGCCTCATCAAGGATTAGAATTTTTGGATCTGCTAATACAGCTCTGGCAATGGCTATCCTTTGACGCTGCCCTCCTGAGAGTTTTATGCCTCTTTCCCCAATAAGCGTGTCTAGCCCTTCTTCAAACCTGTCGGTAAATTCGTTTACATAAGCAGAATTCACCGCATTCAACAACTCCTCCTCAGATGCATTTGGCCTCGGAAAAAGTATATTCTCTCTAATACTTCCCTCAAATAAGAAATCGTCTTGTAAGACTACTCCCAGATACTTTCTAAAACTGTTGAGGTTTACTTTAGAAAGATCTTGGCCATCTATGGTTATGGATCCTGATTGAGGAGTTAAAAAACTAGCTGCCAGGCCTGCAATAGTAGATTTCCCGGATCCAGAGCTTCCTACCAGGGCAATTACTTCCCCGGATCTGGCCCTAAAACTAACATCGTGCAATACCTCCTTATCTTCTTCATACGCAAAAGAAACCCTGTCGAAGATCATATCCCCGTGAATTTGTTCCAGAAAAATGGTCCTGTCCTTTTCCTCAGCTTCAGCGGTAATATTCATGAGTTCTTCAGTGCGGTCTAAGCCTGCTAAAGCTTCGGTTAATTGGCTTCCTATATTGCTCATTTGCACTATGGGAGCAACCATTAGAGCTAATAGAAAAGTAAACTCAACATACTGTCCGATGCTCAGTTGGTTCTCGATTATTTTGTAGCCTCCTAAAGCCATGATACCCGCGGTAGCCACCCCAAGGAGGAAGGTAGAACTGCTGGTCATAAAGGCTGTTGCGGTTAGGCTTTTCCTTACGTTCTTAAATAGTTTGTCTACTCCCTCTTCAAATACCGAAGCCTCCTGTTCTTCTGCACCAAATCCTTTAATAACCCTTATACCTCCTAAAGTTTCAGTTAGTCTTCCTTTAACTTCGGCATTAATTTCACCTCGATTACGAAAAATAGGTCTTATTATTTTGAAGGCCTTCAAGGCAATTAGAGCAAAAATGGCCAGAGGAACTAAGGTGAGAAGTGTCATGCTGGGGCTAATCCGTAGAAGAAGTATCAAGGCAACCACTGCCGTAACGGTTCCTCCAACAAGTTGTACCAAACCAGTACCTATAAGGTTTCGTACCCCTTCAACATCAGACATAATACGAGACACCAGTTCACCGGATTTGGTGTTATCAAAAAAGCGAATAGGAAGTGAAAGAATTTTTTTCTGTACCTGAGCTCTCAGTTCAGATATCATAAATTGAGCCTGGACGCTAAGAATTTTTGTGAGCATGAAAGAAGTGAGCGCCTGGACTAAAAAAGCCAAAGTCACTACCGCAACCAGGATCTTTAAATACTCAAAGTCCTTATTGGGGATAATCTCATCCATAAAAATTCTCAACGAAATAGGGGCTACAAAACTGGCCGCCTTGCTGATAACTATCAGTACTAATCCTATAAGCACCAAATTTCTCCGAGGCCAAATAATGGTCTTGAAGGCTTTAAGAATACTTACTCTTTTATAGGACATTAAATATTTGGGTTAGCAGATGAAGAAACGTGCAAGTTACAGCAAAAAATTGATGAATTAGGAAGCCTCTTGATTTGACCGTAATTTTTAAGTCAAAATTAGCATTTAAGGACTAGTACCAGTAACTTCACCATGTAATTTTAGTAGCTATTGAATAGCACCGTTGGTTAAAAAAGTTAAATTTATGAGACAGCTAATAATCCTCTTTTCTCTTTTCATTTTACAAGGCACATCGGTTTCCTGTTCTTCAGATTCGAAAGCCCAGACAGATCTGGAGCGATGGAAGGAACAAGCTGAAAATGTCACCATTATACGCGATACTTTTGGAGTACCTCATATTTATGGAAAAACTGATGCAGATGCCGTTTTTGGCTTGCTCTACGCCCAATGTGAGGACGACTTCAATAGGGTGGAACAAAACTATATCTGGGCAACGGGAAGACTGGCAGAAGTGGAAGGAGAAGAAGCTATTTACAGTGATTTGAGAGCTAAATTGTTCATGACCGAAGATGAGGCCATAGCCAATTATGAGAGAAGCCCGGAATGGTTAAAAGAACTTTGCAACGCATTTGCCGATGGCATAAACTACTACTTACATACACATCCTGAAGTAAAACCAAAGCTGTTGACAAAATTTGAACCCTGGATGCCTATGTATTTCAGTGAAGGCTCTATTGGCGGAGATATTGAAAGAATATCCATCAAAAAGATCAAAGCATTTTATGAGGGGAATATGGAGATCCCACGGACTGAAAAGCTTGAAATTAAAAAGAAGGAGGAAATGGCAGAGCCTCAGGGGTCTAATGGGATCGCAATTTCGGGCGATCTTACCCAATCTGGGAACACTTTACTTCTGATAAACCCGCATACCTCTTTCTATTTCAGGGGCGAAGTCCATGTGGTCAGTGAAGAAGGCTTAAATGCCTATGGTGCGGTTACCTGGGGTCAGTTTTTTGTTTATCAGGGATTTAATGAAAAAACAGGTTGGATGCATACCAGTACTTATACAGATGTGATGGACGAGTTTAAAGAGAGGATCATGGATGTTGATGGGACTCCAATGTATCAGTATGGCGAAGAAATGCGACCTCTGAAAGTCTCAGAAATTACTATAAACTACCAGGATGGTGGTATACTTAAGGAAAAAACTTTCCCTGCTTACCATACCCATCACGGCCCTATAACCCATATGGTAGAGGACAGTTGGACGGCTTCTGCAATGATGTGGGAACCTGTAAAGGCATTGGAACAATCCTTTATCAGAACCAAACAAGAGGGTTATGAAGGTTTCCGCAAAATGATGGACATTAGAACCAACTCCTCAAACAATACTGTCTATGCCGATGCGGAAGGCAACATTGCCTACTTTCATGGGAACTTTATTCCGGTAAGAGATACGGTTTTTGATTTTACAAAAGCTGTGGATGGTAGTAATCCTGCTACGGACTGGAAGGGCTTGCATACGGTAGACGAGAACATCCTCTTGCTGAATCCGGAAAATGGCTGGATACAGAACTGCAACTCCACACCCTATACCGCTGCTTTGGAATACAGTCCCAAGCGAGTAGACCATCCGAACTATATGTCGCTCGACAGGGAAAATTTCAGAGGAATCCATGCCATCAATCTCCTTAAAAATCAAAAGGACTTTACCCTCGATGGGCTTATTGAATTGGCCCATGACCCTTATCTCCCGGCTTTTGAGGCGCTTATTCCTGGCCTGATTAGTGCTTATGATAATGACAGAGCCGGAAAGCCTGAAATCAAAGATGCTATTGAAATCCTGCGGAATTGGGATTTTAAGACTTCTAAGGAATCCATCGCAATGACGCTGGCTCATTATTACGGCACAGAATACCTGAGATCCGGAAAATACAAGTCGGGAATGTCGGCTATGGAACGAATTGAATTTTGGGGCTCAGAATCTTTAACGGAAGAACGGCTTACGATATTCGAGTTGGCACTTTCTAAACTTAAATCTGATTTTGGCAGCTGGGAAATGCCTTGGGGGGAAGTAAACCGTTACCAGCGGATCAACGGGGATATTCGTCAACCCTTTGATGACGAAAAACCCAGTATTCCAATAGGTTTTGCTTCTGGAAGATGGGGCGCTTTGGCAGCGTATGGCGCCCGATACACTAACGATACAAAAAAGATCTATGGAACCCGAGGTAATAGTTTTGTAGCTGTGGTAGAATTTGGCGAGAAAGTAAAGGCCAAGAGCATGTTAGCCGGAGGTCAAAGTGGAGATCCAACTTCCCCTCATTTTGACGATCAGGCGCAGCGGTACGCGGATATGAAATTTAAGGAGGTACCCTATTACAAAGAAGATGTGTTGAGTAGTGCCGAAGAGACCTATACTCCGGGTAAAAGAAAATAGGGTTAACTATTTGTAATTCCGCCATCTATATTAATGGTCGATCCTGTTATCCAGGAAGAATCATCCGAGGCTAGAAAAAGAGCCAATTGGGCAATATCTTCTGGTTTCCCGAGTCTTTGGAGTAAAGTGGCCTTGGCCGCATTTTCAACAGCTTTTTCGGGCTCCTTGAAAGCCTTGGCAGAGTCCCAAATTAATGGGGTATCTACCGGTCCGGGACATATGGCATTAGCTCTGACATGAGGTGAATATTCTACTGCAATTTGCTTCATTAGCGCCACTGAAGCTGCCTTGGATGCACAATAGGCCGGATGATTTGGAAAACTTTTAAAAGCAGCTATAGAAGCATTAATGATAATATTTCCTCTATTCGTTTTAACCAGATGAGGTAGGGCATATTTAGAGAGATAAAAGATGGAACTTAGGTTTGTGTCCAAAGTGGTTTTCCAACTTTCTTCAGAAAGTTCTGTGACCGATCCGAGTCCCAAAATACCGGCATTTAAGGAAAGAATATCCAATGTTCCGAAATGATCAATGGCGGCTGCCACCAGTTTTTGGTTTGTGGAGCTTTTGCTTATATCACCCGCCACAAACACGACCTCGTGGCCCTCTGCCTTGAGTTGCGCTACTACTTCTTCACCCCTTCCCTTATCTCTGCCGGAAATTACCAAACGTGCTCCTTCTGCTGCAAATATTTCCGCTATGGCTTTTCCCATTCCACTGGTAGCCCCGGTAACAATACAGACCTTATTTTTGAGCTTTTGCATTCAGTTTTT
The DNA here is from genome assembly GCA_040830565.1 of Flavobacteriaceae bacterium. Classification (GTDB taxonomy): domain Bacteria; phylum Bacteroidota; class Bacteroidia; order Flavobacteriales; family Flavobacteriaceae; genus JAFMPW01. The sequence continues at coordinate 16,728 of JBFOMC010000323.1, read as the reverse complement.
TGCTAAAATCTTGGTGAAATTAGGAATAATACTATAAAAACTAAACCGAAATATTTTCTGAGAAGAAGGGAGTTCTTACTCCTTTACTATAATGAGCGATGCTTTTGACCCTGTAGAAAGTAACCATTTATTAGAGTAGATCAATTGCCCTTTGTCATCATAGACGTCAACCTGAGCAGTATTCGGTCCGGAAGAACCTTGGTTAAGGGCTTCGAAATCCAATCTATTGAATCCTTTTTCAAGATTGAGATTAATCCCCTTAAAACTGCCCGTTAATAAGACATTTGGTTCAACCACATTACCGTTGGCAAAAATCCGTACCCGGTCCCCGTCTACATATTCATGATCTCTACATACGATACCCACAAATTTGCCGCCGGTCTTAACATCCCCAAGATACATGTCGCCATAGTGCTTATCTGATTTACCCTTTTCCACTTCACCCACTTTAGGGTCAATTTTAAGGTCGAAACCTGCCTGTTTGAGTTCAGTGTCTGGCAGCATTTTAATTTTCCTGGCCGTCAGTGAATCCCGAAGGTTAACGTTAGGCTTCTTGTCGATAATAGAAGGCATATTAAGCACAGAACCTTTATTCGGACTGCTTTTGATGTCTAGTTTATTATCTGCTTCAATTTTCAGAGGTTTGGTTTTGGGAATATCAGACTGAGCTGTCCCGACAAAAGACAACAAAAAAAGACAGATTATGGAGATTACGGCCTTCATAGCAATGATACTTCTGTCGTAAAAATAGCAAATACCTTGCCATAGGAGCATAATTTGCTGTTAAATTCGATGAAAGTAAAACGGAAGAATGTGGCTAGTGATCCCGGGCAACTACCTCCCAGGAACCTGTTATTGTGCCGTTTTTAACGGTGAGCAATTTGGGGTATTTGGCCACTGTAGGACAAATATGCATGGGAATGGCATAGTGAACATCCCCCACTTTGAAATCGCGATTTTCTGAAAATTTGACCACCAGGTGTTCCTCACTCTGACCAATTTGCTCTGCCTGCTCCATTCCAAAAATCTTAACCCTTGGAAAGTTCATTTCAGGAGCAATCGCTTTATGCCCAATATCTAAGCAAGCCAAATTTGGTTCTGGCCTGCTGACGATTCTCGTGAATAAAGCAGCCGCCGGAATAAATCCCATTTCGGGAAAAAGTGTTCCATAGCGTTCATCCCAAAGCAAAGAGGTTCCCGGGCTAACTTCAACCTTCGCTCTTGAAGCATGTATTGGAAAGGAAGGTGACCCACCGGCAATAATGGTATCAACCCTTCCTCCTTTGCCCTCGATAAGTTGTTTTAACTCACCGACCTTTTCAAAAGCCTGGTCGCAAGCTAGTTTGCGTTCCTTGAGATCAGTATTTCTGATATGACCATCATAAGCATGCAGCCCTCTGGCTATTAAGAACGGATGAGCTTCAATAAGCTTGTATAGATTTAAGGCAGATATGTTTGGTACTATCCCAGTCCTGTTCATCCCGGTGTTGAGGTCCAGAAACAGTCCAACTCTGATCTGCTTTTCTTCGGCTTTTTTACCGATAATTTCAACACATAGTTCGCTGTCTACAATAGTAGAGAATTCCGTTTTTGGATAGCGTTCTATCAAATTGAAAAAACGGTCAACATTGGCACCCACAGGTTGCATGGCGAGTAAAACATCCCTAGCCTTACAGCTCCCAAGCAGATCAGCTTCTGTTATTGTAGCGCACTTGAATTTATGTATGCCATGAGCCATCTGCATTTTCACAATTTCCGCAGTCTTATGGGTTTTAATATGAGGCCTAAGCTTGCCTATATCGCCTGCCACCGCAATCATGTGTTGTATGTTTTTTTCTATCCGGTCCGGATAGACCAGCAATGAAGGAGAAATAACGTCCGCGGTCTTGTCAAGTGTATACCAGTTTTGACTCATGTAGCAAGCTGTTAATGAAGTTCAAACATGGCTTCTATTTCCACAGGGATATTCCCGGGAAGCATCATCCCAACAGCACTTCGCACTCCTACGCCATTGTCTGGCCCGAAAATGTCTGCCATAAGTTCGCTAAATCCATTGATCACTAGAGGTTGCTGTCCAAAATCCGCGCTGGAGTTCACCATACCCAAGACCTTAATTACCCTCTTAATCTTGTCCAATTCCCCAAAATGAGTTCGAATAGTAGACAACATGGTTAATCCTACTTGTCTGGCGGCTAACTTAGCTTGCTCCAGATCCAGATCATCGCCTGCCCTCCCGATCATATAACTACCGTCTTCCAACATGGGCCCCTGGCCCGAGACGTATAGGAAATTGTCCACTACTAAAACGGGCTTGTAAACCCCCGCGGGTGGCGGAGCCGGAGGTAGAACGAGTCCTAATTTTGCGATATTTTGAGAAGGAGTGTTTTTCATTTGTATAGTTTGCCCTTGAAGAATGCGTCCTAAATATAGTGCTTTTGATCCGGTATTGATCGGGTCTAAGGGAAGAATAGCATCTGATATTTTTAGGAATCAGAACCTCAAGGCTATCATTATTAATTGAAGTCGGACACGTTTATTAGAAAAAAAGGAGCCCCGGAGGACTCCTTATACCTTTAGCCGTCCGTCTCTGGTGAGAGGAATTTATAAACTAAACCTGCTAATAACGCCCCTATGATCGGGGCTACCCAAAAGAGCCATAATTGACCAATGGCCCAATCGCCGGCAAATAGGGCCTGACTTGTACTTCGTGCAGGATTTACAGAAGTATTGGTCACCGGAATACTAATTAAATGTATTAATGTTAAACAAAGTCCGATGGCGAGACCAGCCAAATATTTAGGAGCCTTTGAATGTGTTGCTCCAAGAATAACAAATAAGAACATAAAGGTCATGACTATTTCGGTTATAAGGGCAGCCTTTAGGCTATAGCCTCCTGGAGAATGTTCCCCATATCCATTGGCGGCAAACCCACCAACTTCAAAACCTGTCTTTCCTGTAGCTATTAGATAAAGAATAAACGCACCAGCAATAGCGCCTAACAATTGCGCGATAATATAGGGCAAAAGATCCTTGCCGCTAAATCTACCTCCCATCCAGAGACCAATTGAAACTGCCGGGTTCAAATGACATCCCGAAATGTGTCCGATAGCATAAGCCATTGTGACTACGGTCAGACCAAAAGCCAAAGCTACTCCTGCAAAACCGATACCTAATTCTGGGTAAGCTGCTGCGAGAATTGCACTACCACAACCTCCCAACACCAGCCAAAGTGTTCCGATAAATTCTGCTACTAATTTTTTCATATTTATAGTTTTAATTAATGATTAGTGAGCCTCAATATATAAAAGTTAATTATAGGAGGGGACAATAGAGGGCGCTGATTTATAAACACGAACTCAAAATGATCAGGATTTTTTATCTTGTAGTATCACTACTACCAAAATGGACAAGAGAACTTTCTTAAGGCAGTTGGGAAAACTAGCGGCTTTAACACCCTTTTTGCCGTACAACTTACAGGCAAATACCTGGAGTGATCTACCTGCCTATAATACACTTTCGGAGGACGATTTTTGGAAAAGAATTAGAGCCGATTATTCCCTTAAGCCAGAATATATTAATCTGGAAAACGGCTACTACAACATTGCTCCTCAACCGATATTGAATAAGTTTCTTGAGCATGTTAAACAGGTGAATTACCAAGGTTCTTACTATATGCGCACAGAACAATGGGACAATAAGAAACGAATTGCTCGCAGATTGGCAGATCTTGTTGGATGTGGACACGAGGAGTTAATTATCACCAGAAATACTACCGAATCTCTGGATATGATTATTGGGGGATACCCATGGGAAGCCGGAGATGAAGCTGTATTCGCCGAACAGGACTATGGCGCTATGCGAGATCATTTTAAATTAATCGCGAAACGTTTTGGGGTCATAAACAAGGTAATTTCAATCCCTAATCACCCTAAGTCTGATGATGAGATTATTGCGCTTTACGAATCTCAGATAACTTCAAAAACCAAATTGATCATGGTTTGCCATATGGTAAACATTACAGGTCATATCTTACCCATCAGAAAGATTTGCGATATGGCTCACAGTCATGGAGTAGAGGTGATGGTAGATGGAGCTCATTGCGTTGGCCATATTGATGTAAATATCGCTGACCTAAATTGCGATTACTACGGTTCAAGCCTTCACAAATGGCTAAGTACCCCACTGGGAGCAGGGTTATTATATGTAGCGAAGAGGAATGTGTCTAAAATCTGGCCTTTGCTAGCAGATCATATAGATGAACCTGATAATATCTATAGACTTAATCATACAGGGACGCACCCCGTGCATACAGATCTGGCTATAGATAATGCCCTAGATTATCTTGAAATTATTGGTATGGAACGCAAAGAAGAGCGTATGCGACAGTTGCAGCGTTACTGGAGTGATCAATTGAGAGAAGTAAGGAATGTGGTGATCAATACTCCGATAGAACCCTATAGGAGTTGTGGAATTGCCAATGTGGGAATCAAAAACATGAAACCGGCAGATCTGGCTAAAGTGCTCCTGGAAAAATTCAATGTTTTTACTGTGGCTATTGATTACGCAAATGTTCAAGGTTGTAGAATTACACCCAACATTTATAATACACTAGAAGAATTGGATAGGTTCGTTCATGCCATTAAAACCCTGGCGGCAAAAAGCTGAATCTCTCTATTTCAGAATTGATATGGATCTTTCTGCCCATAATTTAAGCTCATCCTGGTTGTTTAAAATGCTCTCCGGAACTTCGTAATACGGCATCCTACTATGTTTAGAGGCGTCTATTTGCTCATAATGATGCTTAATGGAATTGTCGGTTTTAAGGAAGATTTTGCCCTTGGAATCTACCATGCCAAACATTTTAGTTTTGTGAAAGATCCCATGACCCCCAAACATTTTTTTTGAGGTAATTTCACCTATCAGACTCAATTTTTTCACCAATCCCAGCGCCGTTGAGGTTGATATATCTGTTAGTTTATCTCCTTTATTTCCCATTTGGTCTTTATACAAGGTGCCAGCATAAAGATAGAAAAACCGTTTCAACCCTTGCGGATGTCCTTTATGAAGCCATGCAGATTTGGAATAAACATGACATATATCATTGGAAGTATAATAGTTACGGTCTTAACTTTTTAGGTAAAATAAAGAGTCATGGAAGTCAAAAAAAATCCAAAAGCAGATTTGAACAGAGATACTGGGCTTTTCTTTGTAATTGGCTTAACGTTGGTGTTATTCCTAACCTGGAGAGCCCTGGAGTATAAGACCTATCCGAAGGATGAGATTATTGAAGAGCTTGTCGCGGTTGCCGATGATCTAAAGGAGGATGTGCCCATTACAGAAGCATTGAATACCCCTCCTCCACCACCTCCTCCGGCAGCTCCGGAAGTTATTGAAATTGTGGAGGACACAGAAGAGATTGAAGAAACCATAATAGAAAGTACGGAGACCAGTCAGGATGCCGTTGTAGAGGAGGTTATTGCCGTAGATGATGTGATTGTTGGGGAGGAAGAAGAGGAGATTAGTGTGCCCTTTGCCATTATTGAAAATGTGCCCATTTTCCCCGGTTGTGAGAACTTTGCAACCAACGAACAAAGAAAAACCTGCTTTGAAAAGAAAATGCAGGAACATATAAGAACGGAATTTAAGTATCCGGATGTGGCCTTGGAACTTGGCATTATGGGAAAAGTTTTTGTCCAATTCAGTATTGATGCCAAAGGCAATGTCAGCGGAATTAGAACAAGAGGCCCCGATAAGCTTCTGGAAAAGGAGGCTAGTAGAATAGTAGCTGCACTTCCTAAAATGACCCCTGGAATGCAAAGAGGTAGGCCAGTAAAAGTTCCCTACAGCATTCCGGTCACATTTAAAATACAGTGAAGCATTTAATGAATAGCACTAAGGATATCGGCCCATCAAAGATGGGCCGCGTCTTTTAGGTCAAGATATCGCTTTCTTTGGGGCGCCCTCGACAACCGCTTTATTTTGCTTTTTTAATCCAAACACTGGATGTAAGAGGGGAATTCTGAGGATAAAAAGTTCATATAGCAGCCAACAGACTAGAAAGGTTCCGCCCGTGAGGATAATAAATTTGAGCCATATGGACCAAGAAAGGTTCATTAAATAATAGGCTATTACAATGGTGACCGTTTGATGCAAAATATAGAATGGATATACTGCCCTGTTGCAATAGGCAAGGATCTTGCTTTTCCGGTTTAGATACTTAGCCCCATATCCGAAGATTACCAGGATCCAGGACCAGAAATTTAGGACGGCTATCAACGCTTCGCTGAAATGTCTTATGATAGTATCTTCAATGGACCAGAGATATAATTGGACAGAAAAACAAAGGATCCCAATAATCAGGGCCGGACGCTTAATTTTCCGGAGCGCCGTCCAAAAAGCCTCTCTTGCCGATATCAGAACAAAGCCATAGAAGAAGAGAATTAAAAAGTTGACAAAGGTAAACCAATCATCAATCAACGCATGAGTGACCGGGAAAAATGGTTCCACTAAGGCCTCAACAAAATAAAGCGGGATTACGAAGAGGTAAATTTTCCAAGGTTTTTGGAGCAATCTGCTCACCCAGGATGTGAATGGATTTTGCGGATGACTTCTTAGGTATATGAAGACAGGCATTAATATCAAGGAATATATCAGCAGATAGGGGAGGAACCATAAGTGGTGCCAACTGAGATTTCCCTGAGGATATACCCCGTCAAATGCTTGGGTTGTAAAATATGTCAGGTATCCTGTGCTTATTTCTCCATGGGCTAATCTTTCAATATATACTTGAGGAGGAATAATGAAAAGCATTCCAAAAAGTAGGGGTATTCCTAACCGCTTAATTCTTTCCCAGGCAAATTGTCCGGCAGATCTGAATGACAGGGCATAGAAAGTACCAATTCCGGAGATCACAAATAAAATATGAAGCCTCCATCGGTTTACAAAGGCCATAGGCCAAACAAGCTCTTCGCTGATCTCATTATTTTTAATATGCCACCCCCAGGGTACAAAAAACATCCCTACATGATAGATAATCAATAAACCAAATACCAGTACGCGGAGCCAGTCTAGATCATACCTGCGAATCTTTGTAGTTTGCATCTTGCTTCAATTTGTGATTATACATCAGCAAAGGTGAACTTTCTAAAGGACAGGAACTTCAAATTTTGCGTGTAAAAAGTACAGAATTACAATTCAGGACATTTTGGGACTAGTGCACTAAGGCCGATGCTGCTGAACATAAGAGGTAGGAGATATCTTGCCATTTTTTTTAAAAGCCGTGTAAAAGGCCGACTTCGACTTAAAGCCTACGGAGTTACCTATGGCTTCGATAGTTAGATGTTTATATTTTGCATCTAGCAGGCGTTTTTTTGATTCTTGCACTCGGTAATGATTAATGAAATCGTTAAAATTACTACCGGTACTTTCATTGATGCTTTTTGAAATGTAATTGGGACTTGTGGCCAAATTTCGCGACAGATCTTTTAGCGACGCGCTTTGCAGTAAGAAGTAGTTAGTGGTTTCAACATAGTCCTTGATCTGGTCTATGGAGATTCCACTGTTTTCTGAAGCCAAGGTTTCATATTTGTCTGCCAACCACGAATTTTCAAAAAACCGTGAATCCGCTATAAAAGCAAAGCAAGTTACCAGGACAGAAAATGACACAAAAAGTGCGATATAATGATCCCCGCCATCGTCTTCAAAATTCAGGAAAATTACAAAAATCAAGGTAAAAATGATCACTAAAGAAATAAGGGTAAACCGTGTAAAGGTGTATTTGTTAACCCTTGAAGAATTGGAGGTGGCTGTTACTAGTTTACCATTTCTTCTAAATACTGAAATTGTCAGAAGGATATATAAAATAAAGCTTGCCAGTACGATCCACCTGAACTGGTCTTTGATAAAATGGTAACTAAAAGAGAGGTCAGGTGGTACCCTGACCATAGGTATATTTGAAAAATAGGCACCCAAATAGGCATTTAACTTAACACTTAAAGGCTGCAGATAGTATCCCATTTGCGAAATCGCATATAAAACTGCAGGGAGAAAATGCCATATATGTTTTTTGATAGAAAAAGGTTTTCTCTCAAGAATACCCAAGACAAAAAGATAGATGAGGGGTGCCAGTAACAACACTAAAGGTTCGGTAGAGTCATTCCATTGTAGCGAATATTTCATAAGCCCTGTATAACACAAAAATATATCTGTGGAAACCAGCCCCATACAAATTAGGAAGGCCGCAAGCAATTTAAAGGGGGCATTTTTTTTATTTGCTCTGGCGATTATAGCAATACTCAAAAGGAAAGCTGTGGCGATTCCGATGGCCATCAGGTAGGAGATCAAATTGTGTCGAATCGGAATTTGATCTAATGTATAACGGATTTCTTCCATTGGCTGGTTTAATCCTTTTCTTTATAATCTATTAATTTCTGAGGTCCTTCAAGTAGTACCCTAATAACCTTTAGGGTTCCGGAATCCGTTGTAGAAATTTGCCATTTAATAAGTGAAATTTCACCATTTTCAATCTCTATCCCTGTAATACTTCTTGGATGAACGCAGCTTCCGTCATTGAAAAAAGGAATATCACCGGGTTCTGGAAACCTGGGCCTATGGGTATGACCTGCCACGGTAATCAGAAGATCGTTTGCCAGGATCCATTTTTTAATTCGGCGTTCTACTTTGATGAGTTCCTTGTAGTTTTTGGCCGGACTTGTTGGATCTGCGATTCCCCATACCTGAAGGGGCTTCCATAGAACTCTAACTAGGAATCGATTGAACCTCCATCCAATATAGTTCATAAAATCGGCCTGGTGGCCGTGAGCTAAAAAGACCTCTTGTCCGGTATCTCGATGTTTTAAGACTAATGCCTCATGGTAGATGAGGTCTTCCATAAACACTTTTTCCTTTTCCTCTTTAAATTCGAAGTAGGAGTACATATGTTCTTTAACGTAGGTAGGATTACGGTAGACCATATCGTGATTTCCCCAAACCATATGAAGCCTGTTTTCTTCATGAAAACGCTTCATAAGCATATAAATATTTTTGTGAGCAAGGAAAATAGGTTCAAAACTGAGGTTTTCCCATAACTCGTCTCCATCTCCTAATTCACAATAGCTAAAACCTTCATTATAATAATGTTTCAGCGCGTGATAATAGATATTCCTATTATTGGAAAAATCGTCGGCAAAACTATTGTCACCACGATGACAATCACTAAACAGAATAAACTTAGAAGAATCATCAAAAGGCACCACTTTGGCATTCTTATAAGCACGAGTTAACCTAAAATTGGATGACATGGGTCTATTTTGTATAAATATCTAAAAAAAAGCGCGGAACAGCGTAAAGATTCCTTTAACAATAAGAAAAGCCTTTCTTTTGTAATTTTACAGTTCACCTAAGGACTAATAATTATGATGGACCGCAAGGATAAGCTAATGCCTATGAAGCATGTCATCAGTTTTGACAAGCTTTTGAAGCGTTACGATGACATGGCAAAAAGCAAGGACGCTTTTCTGGCTTCAAAGGCTAAGCGCGTTCTTAAGGCCCAGGCCCCTTACCCGGAATTACGTGAGGGATTTACCGATGTTTCTCTTCTGGAGAAACACAAAGAGGTTATTGGGATAATACTGCAGGATTCCTTTTCCGAGGTACTTACCGAGAACGAAATTAAGGTAGCATCCTTACCTTATTACAATATTACCTTTAACTCCTCAAAGCGTTTTCAGAAGATCGTTGAAAATGCGGGTCCAGATTATGAACCTGTGCTGCGTAACCTTGCCGAGGGAATTGATTATATCATGGGTTGCGTGGTAATCCTGGGATACTATTATGGATATAAGTTCGACTTTAGCAGGCCTTATTTCTATGATATTCCTGATGCCAATGGGGTAATGCGCCATTATCGTGTACTTTATAATGCGGATTTTTTAGAGATACATCCAACAAAAAAGTCGAAGGAACTTAATCAGCAAGACGTAGATGAGCTCCTGGAAAATCCAAATGATCTGAAGTTATGGAAAAAGAAAATTCCACCAGAAAGTTTTATTTCCAAGGGGTTTGTTATTTCCAACATGTTTGATGTTACTACCGAACAGGCTATCTCTGATATAAAATCAGGCTTAATTGGCAATGACAAAAGGGGCAGTGAGACCTTTATGGACGATATGCAAGAAACGTTTCGTTCGTTTTTTAGAATCCCTAACCTTAAGGTAGGTTTTGCTACCTACAACGCAAGAGCAGATCAGTTTGAGAGAGTATATGGCAAAGGAATGGAAAGTTTCCTGCTCGGAGAAAAAGATATGGAGACTTGCCACAAAGCACTTTGCGAGGGATCATATCACAAAATACTAAAGGAAAATGATTATTTCGCCATTGCCGATGTAGACAAATATTACAAATTGTCCGACGGGATGGCTCCGTATAAAAACCTCAAGGAACAAGGGATCAAAAGTGCAATATTTGCACCAATAGCGGCAGAAGGTGAACTTTTAGGAATTTTGGAGGTGGCTTCCAAAAAGAAGGGAGAACTCAATGCTGTAAATGCGCAGAAGTTGGATGATATTATGCCCTTTATTGTTTCGGCAGTGATTCGTTCCAAAATTGAAGAGGAAAACCTAATAGATGCTATTATTCAGAATGAATGTACCTCTATTCACTCCTCGGTTTATTGGCGTTTTCAGGAGGAAGCAAAGCGGTTTATCCAGACTGATCTTCAAGGCTTGCAGCCTTCCTTTTCCGAAATAGTCTTTAGTGATGTTTATCCGCTCTATGGGCAAATTGATATCAAAGATTCATCTCAAGCCAGGAATAGCGCCATACAGCGCGATATTATGATTCAGCTGTCGCACATAAATAGTATACTAAAAAAAGCTTGGGACAAGGAGAAACTACCCATATATGAGGAGTTAATTTTTAGATCTCAAAATCATATAGATAGCATCAAAGATGTGCTCTATTCTAATAGTGAACAGACCATCTTCGATTTTGTAAAAGACGAGGTGGTTCCTGTTTTTGATCACTTCATGAATACGGATGATGAGCTAAAGGCATTAGTTGAGGAATATAACAGCACCATTGATGATACTACTCAGTCGTACTATGATCATCGAAGAAATTATGACGAGAGTGTCATGCAAATAAATCAGAAATTGGTATCTGTTATTGACCAAAAACAAGTTGATGCGCAGCAAATGTACCCTCATTACTTTGAGCGATATAAAACAGACGGTGTTGAGCACAACATGTACATAGGGGATTCTATTTCGGGAGATAGAGCTTTCAACTCATTGTATCTCAACAATCTAAGGCTTTGGCAGCTGCAGGTAATGTGCGAAATGGAAAATAAATACTACAATTTGAAGCCCAAATTACCTGTACAGTTAGATGTAGCTTCCCTTATTCTGGTTTATAGCACCTCACTTTCTATAAGGTTCAGAATGGATGAAAAGCAATTTGATGTAGACGGTACCTACAATGCCCGATATGAGATCATCAAAAAGCGTATTGATAAATCTTTCATAAAGGGTACAAATGAACGCCTAACCCAAAAAGGAAAGCTGGCCATTGTGTATTCTCAACGTAAGGACGAACAAGAATACCTGAGATATATTTCCTTCTTGAAATCCAAAGGGTATTTTACTAATAATGTTGAAATTGTAGAGCTTGAAGGCCTCCAGGGAGTTTCAGGATTGAAAGCCATCAGGGCCGAAATACTCTATAAAAAAGGCAAAGAATCTGAAAAAACATTTACCTACGAGGATTTGATGGAGGAACTAAAGAACTAAAATCAAAGCAAGTTCATAGCTAGCTCAGCAGTTCTTTCAGATCCAAAGTAACGAAATGCAATCCCGAAAGCAATTACTGAAATTACGATGCCTATCATGAAGATGGTATAGGTCCATCGGAGGATTTTGTACTTTCTATTTAAAACCAACCCAAGAAAGTAGAGATCCTTGGTTAAGGAAGAATAAATATAGTCTTTGTCCTTTACCAATTCCTGAATTGCCCATTCATAATCATTAAGACTCATCTTATGGAAGTTTCCAAAAAAGAGTAGATTAACCTTTTTATTGGTTACATCTTCTTTGGTAAATTCTCCACTTGTGATATTTGGGCGTGTCGCGAGTACGGCCATCACCATGGATACCACGCTGAATATCAAAAAGATAGCAGTTGGGTAAATGAGATATGCGTTTGAGGGATTGTCCAATTTAGGAATCAAATTAGAAAGGGCAACAGAAATGATGATCGCATTTACAGATAGTAAAATATTAGCTTTCGTATCTGCTATATCACTCAGGGTAAGGTGATTTTTCAGGGTTACTCTGAACAAGGTTTGTATACCTCTGTCCGGACTCTCATTTTTGTACTTGGCTTTTAGCTGCTCTTTTTTCGCGATTTCTTTTTCGGTTCTTTTCTCCTTTACTAATTTCTTAAGGTTCTTGTCCTTTCCTTCCTGCCAGTTATTCTTGGCATATTCCGTATAATATTGGTGTTCTGAGCGAAACATTTTTATGTTTGCATCCCTCCATTTCTTGGCACTGTAATCCGCTATGCCCAGGAGTTTAAGTTCTTCGCGAAGTAAGTCTGAAGTTTCAAAATAGCTGCTTTGTCCTAAATGAGAAGCATCAGCATCTCTAATAATTTCTTCTAGCAAACCTTCAGGTTCGTGGTAGCGCTTTGTTGCGAGAATACATGACTTTATTTTGGCAAGTGACTCGTCCTTATATCCTAGTTTACCTAGAAATTCCGATGCAATTATACAGCTGTTTTCTTCATGATCCTTGGTCCCTTTGGTATAGCCCGTATCGTGTAACCATGTCGCCAAAAGTAAGATTTCCATCTCTTCTTCCCCCAGATTATGAGAGTTAGCTAATTCTTTACTACTTTTAACTACACGCTGGGTATGTCGTAAATTGTGATACAGATAGTTCGGGTCTAATTCCTTGGACAACAAGTCTGTAACAAACTGTTCAGTTTTTTCGATAATTTCCGACATACGATAGTATTTATATCCTCCAAAATACAAAATTTTGACGTTGAGCATGACAAAACATTACACTCTTGTGCTAATACTTATGATACTCTCAGGATGCGCCACCTATGAAGCACAATACAAAATACCTGGCGGCAGTTCTGACATCTCTTCCGATAAAGAGGTGGTCCATACATTTTACCTTATTGGGGACGCCGGACTCTCCCCCGAAGGAGAACCCAATGCGGCCCTGAAAGGATTAAAAGCCCGATTAGATAAAGCTAGTAAACGGAGCACCACCATTTTTCTTGGAGATAATATCTATCCTGCCGGACTACCCAAAAAGAGTGATGAGGGCTATAGAGCTGCCAAAAACAATCTGGACGCTCAAATAGAGGTCGTAAAAGATTATGTGGGTAAAACAGTGTTTATACCGGGCAATCACGATTGGTACAATGATGGATTAAAGGGTTTAAAAAGACAACAAGAGTACCTTGAGAAAGCGCTTGATAGTAATCACGTACTCTTCCCGGAAGATGGCTGTCCTATTGAAAAGATTGAGATCTCTGAGGACATTGTTGTTATCGCCATTGACACAAAATGGTATTTGACAAATTGGGACAAACATCCTAACATGAACGACAATTGCGATATTAAAACCAGGCAAAAGTTCTTTGATGAAATGGAGAGCCTAATTAAAAAGAATCGCGATAAAACCACCATATTGGCTATGCATCATCCTATGTTCACCTATGGGTCTCATGGGGGGCAGTTTTCCTTTAAAAAGAGCTTGAGTCCACTGCCCGTTCTAGGAACTTTTATCAACATGCTTCGAAGAACCACCGGAGCATCACCCGAAGATTTGCAGAACAAACGTTATACCGAACTAAAGAAACGACTTGTTACTCTGGCACAATACTCAAATAAGGTAATTCTTGCCTCTGGTCACGAACATACACTTCAATACATTGTTGAAGATAATACTCCGCAAATTGTAAGCGGTTCAGGGGCCAAAAAAGGAGCGGCGAGATTAATTAACGGCAGTGAATTTTCTACCGGGGAAATGGGATATGCTAAATTGGAAGTTTACAAAGATGGCTCGTCCAGGGTAAGATATTACGGAGTTGGAGAGCAAGAAGAACGTTTTCTTTTTACTACGGAAGTGTTGCCTGCCAATCGCACCAAACCTGGTAAAGATTATGGCAGTGAATTTCCTTCCACCGTAAAGGCCTCTATTTATACCCCCCAGGAAACGGAAAAGAGTAATTTTTTCAAAAGCATTTGGGGTGAGCGGTATAGAAAATATTACAGTGTTGAGGTAGAAGCACCAACCGTGAATTTAGATACGCTTTTTGGTGGATTGAAGCCCGTTAGAAAAGGGGGTGGGCATCAGTCCAAATCCTTGCGGCTAGAGCACGAAAGCGGCAGACAATATGTAATGAGAGCCTTGCGAAAAAGTGCAGAGCTCTACCTACAGGCAATGGCCTTTCAGGATCAATATATCGTGGGAGATTTTGAGGATACCTATACCGAAAGTATTTTGAGTGATTTTTATACGGGTTCTCATCCTTATGCCCCATTTACCATAGGGAAGTTATCGGATGCGGTAGACCTGTACCATACCAATCCAGTGCTATATTATATTCCCAAACAAAACGCACTGCAGGAGTTTAATGAGGAGTTTGGGGACGAACTTTACATGATCGAGGAACACACCTCAGAAGGGCATGATATTGCAAGCTTCGGATATGCAAAGAAGATTGAAAGCACAGACGATCTCATCAAAAACTTACGCAAGGACGAAAAGTACACTGTGGACAAGGAGGCCTATGTGCGGGCAAGATTGTTTGATATGATGATTGGGGACTGGGACCGGCATGTGGATCAATGGCGATGGGCGGAGTTTGATGACAAAGCATCAGGGAAAGTGGTCTACAGGCCCATCCCAAGAGACAGAGACCAGGCTTTTTCAATTATGGGTGACGGGGCATTGATGAAACTGGCTACTCGGATAGTCCCCGGTTTGCGTTTGATGGAAGGTTTTATGGAAGAAATAAGAAGTGTTAGAGGCTTTAATTCCTCACCCAAGACCTTTGTATTGGATATGGCCTTGTTACCAGAAACTTCAATAGATCTCTGGGAAGAACAAGCCAGGTTCATTCAACAAAACATTGATGAAGCGGTAATAGAGAAGGCGTTTATGTCTTTTCCGGAGGAAGTCAAGGACGAAACCGTAGATAAGATTAAGAAAGTGCTGCTAGCCCGAAAAGGGAATTTAGTTGGCACGGCCAGGGAGTACTACGGAATCATAAATAAGTTCGCGGTGGTCATAGGTACAGATAAAGACGATTATTTTACCATTAATGCACTTCCCAATGGGAAAACCGAGGTTATAGGGCAGAGAATAAAGGGAGGAGAAAAGGCAGACACTTTTTTCCATAAAACCTACAGTAAAGGTATTACTAAGGAGATATGGATCTACGGCCTGGATGATGATGATGTTTTTGAAACCACGGGGCAGACAGCAATAAGGGTCAGAATTGTTGGAGGGCAAAACAACGACACTTATAAGGTTGCCCAGGGCGGTAAAATTCATATTTACGATTACAAATCGAAAAAGAACACCTATGACCAGGCATCAAAAGCAAGAATTCACCGCACGGATGACTACAACACCAACACCTATCTTTTTAGTAAACTCAAAAGCAGTGTTAATCAATTCTTGCCAACTATTGGAGCCAATCCTGATGATGGTTTAAGGATTGGATTCAGTAACATTTATACCTTTAACGGTTTTAAGCAGAACCCGTTTACCCAACAGCATACTGTAAATGCATCTTTTTATTTTGCCACAAGTGGATTCGATCTTGGATATAAGGGAGAGTTTGCCGAGGTCTTTGGCAGCGCCAACCTGGAGCTAGACGCAAAATTCACCAGCCCTAATTTCAGTATTAACTTCTTTGGATTTGGGAATGAAACGGTAAACATGGATGACGATCTTGACCTCGATTTTAATCGTGTAAAAATTCAGACACTTAAATTTAGTCCTTCATTGGTGTGGAGAGGGGAGATGGGCTCTAAATTCAGGTTGGGAGTGTCCTATGAAACCATAAAGGTTGAACAGACCGAAAATAGATTTATAGATACGTTCTACCAGGCAAGTGGTTTAGAGACTGATAATAATTTCTTTGGAGCTGATGCACAATATACTTATTCAAATGCAGACAATGATGCCTTCCCTACTATGGGGATGGCCACATCACTGCATGTAGGATATAAATCCAATACGGACAACAGCGATCAGAATTTTGGCTACATTATTCCTTCGCTCTCATTTGATTATAGAATAATCCCAAGTGGAAGATTGGTCCTCGCTACCAAGTGGAAGGCCCATTTTAATATTGGCGATAATTTTGAGTTCTATCAAGGTGCCAGCATAGGTGGTTTTGATGGCTTACGGGGCTTTAGAAATCAAAGGTTTACGGGTAAAAAATCCTATTACCAGAACACAGATCTGAGACTAAGCCTCAGCCAACTAAAAACCGGACTTCTTCCCGTTTCTGTTGGGCTCTATGGCGGAGTTGGTTATTTGGGGGGATTGGTGGCCCATTAGGACTCAGATAAGTGGGATACCTTTGGGGGGGGGGGGGTCTTTTTTAACGGGGCGGGTTTGATAAATGCCAGGCTTTCACTTTTTTGTAGTTACGACGGCCCGCGGTTTACCTTTGGGGGTGGCCTTGTGTTTTTTTCCG
>JBFOMC010000322.1:0-14112 GCA_040830565.1 Flavobacteriaceae bacterium | reverse complement strand
TCTCCCAAAGAGGTAAGGAGTCCAATTCCTATAAACATTCCTATAAATCCGGATATGGCAGTAATAAAGACCGACTCTAAAAGAATGGTACTTATTACAGACCTAGGCGTAGCGCCAAGTGCCTTTCTAATCCCCAATTCTTTAGTTCGCTCTTTTACCACAAAAACCATGATATTACTTATTCCAATAATCCCGGCTATGATAGTACCGAAGGCCACGAAGGCAACAATCATCTGCAAGATCCTTGCAAATTGTTGATTTTGCTTTAATTGATCTGCCACATTTCTAATAAATAGGGCATTCTGATCATCCGGACTTATGTATTTTTTTGAGCGCACAAATTTGTCAAGAGTTTTTTCAAAAGCCATGGCCCCGACGTAGCCCATTTCCGGTTTAAAGGCCACAATAATGAAATCTATCTTATCTGTGTTCTTTTCTATTAATTGTCTTGTAGTATAGGGGATGTAAATATTTCGTTCTTCGTTATCGCCACCTTCATCCTGAAAAACTCCTATTACTTTAAACACACTGCCTCCTACGTCTATATATTCCCCTATGGCATCTTCCCCTTTAAAAAGGTCCTTTTCTACCAACCTCCCAATAACCGCCGTCTTGGTCTTGTTTTTTATATCTTCAACATTCAGAAACCTCCCCCTCATTATTATCGTTTTTTCTGCAAACTGATGGGCAGGACCTACTGCTCTGGTGTTGTAATTATTAGATTCTTCTTTATATTTTACAAGAGCATTCCTCGATATACGCGGAGTTATATATTCCAGGAACATGGGATAGGTGCTCTTGATTTCGGCTAGATCGTCATTGTCAAATTCAATACGCCTGTTAGATTTGTATCCCTTGTAAGGGATGGTGGTCCTTCCTGGGAAGATATACATAACATTGGTGGCGTCATCTCTAAAGAATTTATCAAAAGTATTGATGAGACCATTGCCCATACCGAAGAGTACTACGAAGATAAAAATACCTAAAGCCACGGTAAACCCAGAAAGAAACGTTCTCAGTTTGTTCTTTTGGATGGTCTCAAATATTTCTTTCCAAGTATCTCTGCTAAACATACGCGGATGCTCTTACCTGTTTAACCTTTTCATCTTTTTCTATAACCCCGTCCTTAAGGTGAATAATACGTTTGCACATATGCGCAATATCATCTTCGTGGGTCACTACTAATATGGTGTTTCCCTGATCATTGATTTTCTGGATCAGATCCATGACTTCATAAGAGGTAACACTATCCAAGGCTCCCGTTAACTCATCGGCCAGCATCACCTTGGGTTCAGCAGCCATGGCCCTGGCAATTGCCACCCGTTGCTTCTGACCTCCTGAAAGTTCATTAGGGAGATGATGAGCCCATTCCTTAAGTCCAACCTGCTCCAGGTACTTCATGGCCTTTTCCTGCCTTTGTTTTCTGGGCATACGTTGATAATACAGTGGGAGAGCCACGTTCTCCATGGCATTCTTGTAGTTGATAAGATTGAAGGATTGAAAAATGAAACCTAGAAACTTATTTCTGTAGTTGGCAGCTTTGGTTTCGCTTAGATTCTTAATGGGCACGCCATCCAGGTAATATTCTCCTTCATCGGCTTCATCTAACATGCCTAATATGTTCAACAATGTGGATTTGCCCGATCCGGAAGAGCCCATAATAGCTACTAATTCTCCTTCCTCGGCTTTGAAATTAATTCCCTTTAGTACATGTAGGGAATTGCTTCCCATTTTATATGACTTATGAAGGTTTTTGATTTCTATCATGGCTGGTAATATTGTTTTATTGGATTTTTAATCCTGTAATATGACTGTCTAGTTGTTAAAATGTTACAAATGACTTTCTAAATATTATGTTAAAAAAAGTACTATCCGTTAAATTCATCTGGCTCTATTTGATTCCACACTTTTATGGAATCGTCCTCACTAATTCCTGACTTGAGCTCAACGAAAATTCCGTCGCTCAGGCCTAATTCAACGTCTCTTCTTTCAAACTTTTGATCTCCCGTAGCCACTTCTACAAAGGGTTTTTTGGTATCGGGATCAAATTGTATAAGGGCCTCCTTAACAGCCAGCACGCTATCTGCTCTTCCTAAAATTATCGACGCATTAGCACTTAAACCTGCCCGAATAAAAACAGTGTCTTGTTTCTTTAAGGTTCCTTTTATTTCGAACTGGATAGCCCCGTTCTCCTCGTTACCTTTGGGTGCAATGTAATCAAGCACCGCATCAAAAGTTTTATTTTCAATGGCCCCTACCGTGATCTCAAGGGGAAGATCTTCTTCGATCTTACCAACTTCTGATTCGTCTACCTTTCCTTCAAAGATCATTTTCTCTACGTCTGCTATGGCCGCAATGGTGGTACCTTCGTTAAAGTTATTGCTCTCAATAACCTGATTTCCTACCTCTACAGGCACTTCTAGCACCATCCCGCTAACCGTGGAACGAATAAGTGTATTGGCAGCATTTCCATATCCTCTAGTTGTTCCGGTTTTCACAATGTCATAGCGTTTGTTGGCTGCTGCATAGGTCTGCTTAGCCTGATCATAAGACACTTGTGCACGTTCAAGATCTACCTGCGAGATAACCCCTTTGTCAAAAAGACTTTTCTGCCTAAGGTAATTTCGCTGCTGGTCATCTAAGGATATCTTGGCCTCATCTATGCCGTTTTTGGCATCGTTAAGAGCATTGAGATTGGGTACCACCTTAATTTTGGCTAACAAATCTCCGGATTTGACAAAGTCGCCTCCTTCCACGTAGACCTCCTCTATCACTCCAGAAATATTAGGCTTTATAAGTACCTCCTCTAAAGGCAGGATACTTCCAGTTGCCACGGTCTTCTTGATGATAGTCTGTTTTGAAGGTTTCTCAGTCTCATAGACTATCGGGTCTTCTGAGTTCTTTTGATAGAGATAGTACATAGCACCTCCAAAGGCCACTACTATAAAAAGAAGAATAAAAATGGTTACTGACTTTTTCATTTTAATTTGATTCTTGTTGATTGATGATATACTAATTATTATTTGTATCCTGATAGACCTTTTCCTTGGAACGAAGGCTTCCCTGTCTCAAGGGGAAGCACAAAGGTCTTAATTTTTTATTTCCTCTACTACTCCGTTCTCAATGCATCGATAGGCTTTACCTTAATGGCACTTTGCGCAGGGATAAATCCTGCTAACAATCCGGAGATCACTAAAATAATCATTGCTCCGGTAACTACCCCCAGACTAACACTGGGATTGAGAAACATATCTACAGGACCATTGGCATCTAAAAGAGCATTCACTCCATAAATAAACAGTGCTCCAAAAATTATCCCTCCCATCCCAGATATGATAGTGAGGAAAATAGATTCCATTAGTATCTGCTTTTTGATAGACCAGGGAGCTTCTCCAAGTGCTCTTCTTATTCCAATTTCTTTAGTCCTTTCCTTTACCACTATAAGCATGATGTTGCTTACACCAATTATGCCGGAAATTAACACCAATATCCCCACAAAGTAGGCGATAAAACTCATAGCACCAAACAAACTCTCTACTCGATTATATTGTTCATAAATATCGAAAAAGCCAATAGCCCGGGTATCCTCCGGGTGTACCTTGTGTTTTTCTTTCATCAAATTTATGATCCCATTCTTGAGTTCTGAAATAGAACTTCCGTCCTTTGCCGTTATGGCCATCCATCTTACATCACCTCCGGTATTGAAGGCCTGGGAAAATGAGCTAAAAGGAATAAAAACCTGCTTCATTCCCTCTTCCCCATCGCCATCACTGCTATTCTTCTTATAGGTCCCTACGACCGTAAAATTGACACCTTGAATTTTAATGTAGCTTCCCAAAACCTCTTCATCCTTTTCATACAGATCATTTTGGACACCCCTGCCTATTACAGCCACCTTTCGTTTTTCTCTTATATCGTTGTGATTGATGAACCTACCGGCAGTGATTGTCATGGGATCCTGATTGATAATTTCAGGGTAATCTCCAAAAACATCATATGCTCCGACATTGATCCCATGAGTGACGTTGTTCCCGCCCCTAAAACCGCCGAGAATATTTCTGGGGGATATGAATCTCAAATTGGGCACATTATCCCTTATGACCTGCACATCTTCCATCTTAAACTCAAAACTTCGGCCCTGGGGCAAACCTTTGTATGGCTTAGTAGTAGACCTTGTCCACATGAACATGGTATTGGTAGCAATGTCACCAAAATCAGATTTAATACCATTCTCCAAACCTTTGCCAGCAGCGAGGAGTATGATAAGAATAAGTATTCCCCAAAAAACACCGAAAGCAGTAAGGACCGTGCGGAACCAATTGCTGGTAAGCACTTCTAATATTTCCTTCCATCGATCTCTGTTAAACATAACTACAATTCTTGTTAGAGAAACCTCACTCGTCTCTTAAAGCCTCAATGGCATGTATTCTGGAAGCCCTCCAGGCCGGAAAAAATCCTGCTAAAGTACCGGCAAAAATCAACACAAATACGGTGGTTAATGCCACAGTGAAATTAACTGATGGATTAACGATATAATCTACTTCTACATGGGGACCAACCAGTTCTAAAAGACCCATACTAAAAATTAGGCCGCCAAATCCCGAGATGGCTGTCACAAAAATAGATTCGTGCAGTATCATTCCGACTATGGACCACGGTTTTGCGCCCAAAGCCTTTCTTATACCTATCTCTCTGGTTCTTTCTTTTACGACAATCAGCATGATATTACTAACACCTACCACCCCTGCAATAATGGTACAGACCCCCACAAACCAAAAGAAAAACTTAATGTTGCCGGTAAGACTATAATAACGTTTTGCCTCCTCCATGGCACTCCATACCTCCACTCCACTAGTATCATCAGGGGCAATAGTATGTGCTTGTTGGACATAGGCCTTGAGTCCGTTCTTAAAAGCTACAGATTGCGCGACAGCTTCGTCAAAATTCTCAACGGCGGGCAAGGTGTAAGACATGTGATTAATTCTATCGCCCCCATTAAAGACACGCTGAGCCGTAGTAATGGGCATATATATTCTCTCTTCCTCCCTGTCCTCCCGTTCTCCAAAGACGCCAATTACTTTGAAAGGAATATCAGATATGGTAATAAACTCTCCTACAGGGGTATCAACATCCGTAAAAACCTCGCGCTTTATCTTGTTCCCAATAACCACTACCTTGCCCGTACTTACCTCGTCCTGATAGTTAATAAAACGGCCGGCACTCATGGCGACATTCTCTATAAACTGAAACTGAGACGAAACACCTTGTACGCTATAGACCAAGGCCTCTTTCCCATAATTCACCGTAATATCCCTAACAAAATTTCGAGGAGATTTATTCTCTATTACATCCCCGAACAAGCTCGCGGCGGTCTCGTAATTATCGTTTGTCAATTGAATGCGTCGGCCAGGATTCAGGCCTTTAAACTCTTTAGAAGTAACCCCGGGCCAAACCCATACGCTGGTGGTAGCATCTTGTTCAAACTCATACTCAATTCCATTGCGCATGCCTTGGCCAAAACCTAGGAGAATGACAAGAATGAAAATACCGGAAGCTACGGAAAGACCAGTGAGAAAAGTCCGTAATTTGTTTTTACGGATGGTGTCAAAAATCTCCTGCCATCTTTCAATGTCGAACATTGGGTTGGTTGTTTAATGATTGATGATACATGCAATGTATTACAATAAGACTATTGGGGGAAATTATTGTTACAGTAAACGGCCTAAAAAAATGTTAAAATTCAAAAAATACGGGTTATGAACGCATCTTTCTGTAAACGATATACCCAAGACCTGCAACCAAAATGTATGGAATGGCCATTAAATAGACAATCCCATTATTAATTCCCTCGGCAACAGAGGTATTTTCTTCACTCTCCAATACCGCTCTGCACATGGCGCACTGGGCTTCTGTTAAGTGAGGAATAAACAGAAATAGAATCAAAAATATTATGGTTATTCTCTTCATACGTTTTGATCTAATTTGAGATCGGGTTTGGCGTCTTCTTTTCTCAGATTCACGCCTTTTTCATATGCTAATGTACATAGTATGGGGATATCATAAGATATACGATTACACCGGTAACAGCCACATACAACCAAATTGGAAAGGTGATTTTCGCCAACTTTCTATGACTTTCAAATTTTTTCAAATAGGCTCTGGCATAGGTTTTAAGAACCAAAGGTATTATAGCGACTGAAAGGATAATATGACTTATCAGAATAAAAAAGTAGACATACCTCAAAACCCCTTCACCTCCATAAGAGGTAGATTCCGAGGTCATGTGATAGGCTACGTACATCATTAAAAATAAACAGGAAAGCAAAATACAGGTAGTCATGATGTTCTGATGTAACTTCCTTTTGCCATTCTTAATGGCCCAAACCGCTGCAATAAGAAGAAGGGCCGTAATGCCGTTGATGGTGGCATATATTGGAGGTAAAAAACTTAGAGGTGCCACATCGGGGATTTTAACTCCGAAAAGCAAGGCCACTACCAAAGGGATAATTACCGATACCACGGTTATTATTCGGTTAAATTTCTTCTCTCTTTGTGCTACTGCATCCATCCTATTCCTCTAATAACTTTTGTATGTCTTCTTTTAAGATGCTGATCTGCTCCTCCTCTCCTTCTGAGTTTCGCCCTTGGGCTTCAGTAATTGCACCGCGGTAGTAGATTATCGGGTTTCCGAATCCATCAAGACGAGAGCGAATGAAACCTTTCTTATCGATCAGTGCAAAAAGTCCGGAATGCTCAAAGCCTCCGGCCACTTCCGGGGCTTCGGCCGCAAAAATATTAAACCCCACATTGGCTAGATCGTAAATGACTTCCCTATCGCCTGTTAGCAAGTGCCAATCCATGTTGGTTACGCCATATTTCTCTGCATACTCCTTCAAAACAAAAGGGGTATCATATTCCGGATTTATGGATATTGAGGCGATTCCAAAATTTTCGAACTCCTTAAACTCCTTTTGTAGCTTTACCAAATTCTTACTCATTATGGGGCAAATAGAAGGGCAGCTTGTAAAAAAGAACTCCACCACATACACCTTACCCTCATAGTCTTTATTGGTAATTAGAAGGCTATCCTGATTGAGCAAGGCAAATACCGGTACCTTTCTTTTTTCTCCATTTAAGCTAATAAACGAGAGAGGGCTGTTATCAGGATCAGTATTCATTCTACTGTTCTGTACCACCTCCCCATCTTTAATACGGTCGACAATCCTGGGAATAAATATGATTCCAAAAACCAAAATGATTAGTGATACCCAGACGTAAGTGTATTTGTTTTTCATCTGCTTTTTTGACCCAAGCTGGTTAGTTCATTGATTAGTGCTATTTACTTCTTTCGGCCTTGTTCTTTTTTAATGCCAGCCGGTATTCTGCGAGCATTATTTTTACATCATCTACCATTTTGTTATTTAAGTCGGCAACAGAAATAGCATTGAATCCATATTTAATTCCCTCATCTTCATCATTATCTCTTCCTCTGAGGTTAGCTTCCTTATCAATAATAAAGACGTAGGCTGTGCTTAAATTATCATCCAGGGTCTGGTCCGTTTTTAAGGAGGCAAATAAGGACCTGATTTGTGGTTCTTCAGCAAATAAGAACTTCCAGTTTTTAATATCCACCAGATTTCCCAGTTCCTTTTTTAACTCTTCTACCTTTTCTTCAGTCCCTTTTGGCATCACCATTACCATCTGAAAATCGTGAAATTCAAAAAAGCGCTTGTAAATCTTCTGGTTTAGATTGAATGCATTTCCTTTTTTTAATTCTACATCACTTCCTAAAAACCCTAGGATTGTGATCTTTCCCTTTAGGCTTTTAGAAGGATCAATAGTAGAAATATCATTAACTGCTTCTGTAAGTACAGGTAGTCTTCCAAAATTGGTAACACCCGAGGCAAAAAACAGGTAGGCCACTATGGGAAGCACAAATAATACTACTAAGACAAAGGTTTTTTTCATGAGGGTACAGAATGGTACAAAATTAAAAAAGACGGTTGTTATACCGCCTTTTTAATCTGTTAATACTTTATTAGAAATCCCATTTAACAAAGCCGTCCTTGAAGATGTTATAGATATAATCTGCTTCAAACAACAGTATAAAGACAAGATAGGCAACCAAAAATATGGGCGTCCAAACTATAGCTCTTCTCAAAGAACTTCTTTCATCTCTCAGGTGCATAAAATCCCAGGCAATATAATAGGCCTTGACCAGGGTCAAGATGATAAATATCCAATTCAGAATTTTCATTCCAAGAAATGAATTTTGGACTAATACCGCCGGTTTGGCAATTCCCAGTCCCACCTCAACAATAGTTACAATGGTTAGAAGTGTAAGTACCCCCCAAATTTTTTGAGAGTTAGACTTAAATTTTATAAGTCCTCTGAAAATTTCAAGCTTGTGTGCGTGTGCCATATTTTTTTATCTATAAAGTTTCGTCTTAACGAAATTGAAATCCATTTTTAAACCAGGTAAAAGAAGGTAAATACAAATACCCAAACTAAATCTACAAAGTGCCAATAGAGTCCAACTTTCTCCACCATTTCATAATGACCTCTTCTTTCATAAGTACCTAAAATTATATTAAAAAAGATGATAATATTTATGATCACTCCTGAAAAAACGTGGAAACCGTGGAAGCCTGTAATGAAGAAAAAGAAGTCGGCAAATAGCCTGCTTCCATATTCATTTCTTATAAGGTTAGCACCCTCCACTACCAAGGCACCATCCTTAATTTTCTTAAGGGATTCTTCCCTGGTTAACAATGTTTTCTCTCCCTCCTCAGTAATAGTTTCTGTGCGTATTAAGATATTGGGATTAGACCTTAGGCCCTGTGTAACTTCGCTCAACGAATAACTTGGTAGGCTTTCACCTTTATAAAACCACACGCCATTTTTCTTCTCGTGACCTACCCGTTCAGAAGGAATGGTTTGCGCAAAGTCTGCCAGTGCGGCACGCTCTCCTGTATCTGCTTTCACGAACTGCAATATTCTTCCACCTCTGGTTTCCACAGCACCATAATCTCCTTTTATGAAGGTGGCCCATTCCCAGGCCTGGGAGCCAACGAATATTGCTCCCCCGATGATAGTGAGAAACATATACCATATCACCTTGGTCTTTTTCATATTATGGCCCGCATCCACAGCCAAAACCATAGTTACCGAAGACATAATTAAGATAAAGGTCATAAAGGCCACGTAGTACATTGGGAAATTCCCATGAAAGAATGGCACGTGTGTAAATACCTCATCTGCAATGGGCCAGGTCTCAATAAATTTAAACCTGGAAAATCCGTAAGAAGCTAAAAATCCAGAAAATGTCAAGGCATCTGACACAAGAAAAAACCACATCATAAGTTTGCCATAACTGGCACCCAAAGGTCTGTTACCTCCTCCCCAAACGTTTTCTTCTGTACCCGTTGTAACCGTAGTATCCATATATTTTTTTAACGTTTTATTAAAGCTTGCACAAATTTACATTTTTTTCAACCATACAAAAGTCAAATTCATATCAAAACCTTCTTTATTCATAATTATTATCTAAAGAAGTAGAAAAACAAAATAAGATATACCCAAAGCAGGTCTAAAAAGTGCCAAAAGGTAACCCCTAATTCCACCCCAAGCATATTTTTTGAACTGTATTTATGTTGCAGGTGATTGTACAAAACCACGAGCAAGGAAATAAGGCCAGCTACCACATGCAAAATGTGAACCACCGCAATAAGGAAAATATAAGACATGGTGATACTGCTGGTTGGACCCGTGAAATAGTACCCCTGTCCTATTAATTGGGAAAATCCTCTGAATTGCAAGAAGATAAAGCTAATTCCGAGGACCAAAGTGATCAATAAGGCGATTGTAGCTCTCTTTCTATTATCGCTCTCAATAGCCTTTTTTGCAAAATGATAGGAGATACTACTAAGAACAATAATAACTGTACTTACAAAGAAAGCAGTGGGTAGCTCAAAGTCTTTTAACCAATCTTCTCTGGAGCTGCTTACAATATAAGCGCTGGTCCAACCTGCAAAACCCATAAGAAGGCTTCCTATACCGAACCAAAGCATCATTTTTCTTGCCCTGGCTCTTTTTTCCTGTTCTGTACCTTGCGTTAAGTCCATCTATTTTATATGAATTTATCTGCCACGTATACCAACTGCATCAAGGTGATATAACTTACACTGGCTAACATCAATTTTCTGGCAGTGGCATTATCTCGCTTTTCATACAAGCGGAAAGCAAAAAATAACATTACAGCGCCCATCAAAAATATCACTATGGCAGCGGGTATGGATAGGTGCAAATTCCCGGTTATCCCAAAAGCCGGAATGACCGAAATAACCATCATCCAAATGGTGTACATAATAATCTGTAGAGCGGTGCCTTTATCCTTTTTCCCTGTGGGCAACATTTTAAAACCTCCCTTTTTGTAATCATCGTCGAGCATCCATCCCAAAGCCCAGAAATGAGGAAACTGCCAAAAGAACTGGATCATAAACAGGGTTCCAGGCTCGATTCCAAAATCATTAGTTGCAGCCACCCACCCCAACATAAAGGGGATAGCTCCGGGAAAAGCCCCAACAAAAACGGACAGTGGCGTTTTTGTTTTTAGAGGTGTATAGACACTGGTGTACAAAAAAATCGATATGGCCCCAAACATGGCAGTTTTAGGGTTCAAGATGTATAGCGTAATTACCCCAAGAATGGTCATTGTAACCGCTATAACCATTGCCGTATTCACGGACATCCGGCCAGAGGGAATAGGCCTGTTTTTTGTTCGATTCATCAAAGCGTCCAGGTCCCTTTCTATAACCTGATTGTAGGCATTTGATGCTCCAACCATGCAATATCCTCCAAAAGCCAAAAGTAACAAGGAGACCAGATTAACCACCTCTGCTCCTAACAAATAGCCGGCAATTGATGAAAAAACAACACTTACCGCAAGTCTTGCTTTAGTAATCTCCTTAAAATCGACAAATATTGAAGCCAAAGTGGTGCTCTTTGCCGTTTCTATTGCAGTTTTCATCCCTCTACTTGGTGAGGCCGCAAAGATACACTCCATCCTTTTTTTTTGCAACGTAAATCGTACTATTTGTCCTATCTTTAAAAAGCTAATCTCAATAGTCTCAAAATATTATGAAACCAGTTTCCAAATTGTTTTCCATTCTCGTTGTCTGTCTATTTCCATTAAGTTCGATTTCTCAAAACCAAGATGTAGTCATCAAGGTAGATACCCTTTCGTCTGATGTTTACATGCTTACCGGACAGGGTGGCAATATTGGGGTATATGTGGGAGAGGAATATGTATTTATGATAGACGATCAGTTTGATAGGCTGAGCGAAAAAATTAAAGCGAGCATTCAAAGTTTATCGGATAAACCTATTGCTTTTTTATTTAATACTCATATGCATGGCGATCATACCGGAGGGAACGCAAAATTTAATGAGGGAAACACCACGATTGTGGCGCATGACAATGTGAGGAAGCGGGTAAAAGTCAACAAGCAAAAGGACCTGGACGCCAAGAAGATTAGCGAGGATTATTTTAAGCGTATGCTGCCGGAAGTGACTTTTTCCGATGACATCACTTTTTATGACGGGGGGGAGACTATTATGGGATTTCATGTACACAATGCTCATACTGATGGCGATGCTATGGTGTATTTTGTTAACAATAATGTGCTCCACATGGGAGACACCTATTTTGCCGGAAGATATCCTTATATAGATCTTAAGAGTGGCGGAAGTGTTGAAGGCTTTATAAATGCCCATAAAAAGGCATTAATGGTTATTAATGAGGATACGAAAATAATTCCTGGCCATGGAAGACCTTCAAATAAAAGGGAATTGGAGGCTTATGTAGGTGTCCTGGAAGGTATTAAAAACAGGATGGAAGCCGCTATTTCGGCCGGAAAATCCTTGTCTGAGGTAAAGGCAGACCCATCTATTGGAGGTGAATACGACCAAACCCATGGCAATGGTTATATAAAACCCGAGAGAATGCGTGAGATCTTCTACAACAGTCTAAAAGCCGAATAGTTTGCCCCACTACTTATATGCAGCCCCCGTGAGTTTTGAAACCTCATGGGGGCTTGATGGAAAATCAGTTTAACTGAAAATTGATAGGGATATGAAATGAAACTTTCACAGGTTTATCTCTTTGTTTTCCCGGTGTCATTTTGGGGAGTTTTTGAATGATCCGTTCAGCCTCATTTTCCATGGTCTTTGAAGGTCCTTTCATTCTAATATCGGTTATTTCGCCATTTTTATCAATAATAAAAAAGACATTTACCTTACCGGAGTTTCCAAGCGCCCTATCTATTTCGGGGTAACGAAAGACACGTTGAATATGTTTGTTCATCTTCTCTTGAAAACATTTTTCTCTTCTCTCTTCTTTAACTCGCTCACATCCCGGGAAAACCGGCTTCTCCTCCACAGCAATATAAGGTACCTTAATCTCCTCCTCCGGTTCTTCAAAGGGAATATCCGGGACACTTAGATTAGGATCCGCAATGGGATCTCTAGGAAGATCTATGAAGTCTTCCGGGGGTGCAAGCTCTGTGTCATCCGGCACGGGAACAAACCTGGGAGATTTCATCTTTTTGACGATCACTTTCTGTTCTTGATCCACACGTACTGGGGGTAATTCTGCCTCATAAATAAAGATCTCTCCCATTTCTTCTTGTGGAGGAGGAGCATACTCTTTCTGCATCCTAAATGAGGCTTCTAACCCGGCATAGACCAGTATTAGGGCCAGTATAAGTCCAATTTGAAAACGAAGAAAGCCTCTTTTTCGTAGATTTACATCTTGCTTGCCGTTACGGCGAACAGCACGGGTTGCTTCACCCTGGTTCCCATTGCCGTGGGTAACCATGGGCATTTTGTTGTTTTTGTCCATAATTGTGTCTTTAAATGTTACAATTATGTTAAAGCACAAGAAGCATACCAAAAGCCCCGGGTTTTGGCTCGGGGCTTCGTTTTATTTGTAAAAAAGTTTCTTGCTAGATTATATGTCAAAAAAATACCCCCGAAGTTGCCTTCGGGGGTATTCTATATATTATGATTTTAACTACTGGAGTTTAAAAGTAATCGGAATACTAAAAGGTACTCTTACCGCTCTACCTCTCTGCTTCCCTGGAGTCATCTTAGGCAATTTTTTTATAATTCTTAAGGCCTCCGCTTCTAAGTTCTTGTCCGGACCTCTGTATCTGATGTTTCCAATGGAACCGTCTTTTTGAATGGTGAACATCACATTTACCCTTCCCTGAACACCCATATCTTGAGCAATTTCCGGATAACGGAAATTTTTACGAATATGCTTCTGCATCATGTCATTAAAACACTGACGCTTATTGCTAGATCCTTCGCAACCTGGAAAAATCGGTACATCCTCAATCACGGCGAAAGGTACATCAACATCTTCTTCTACTTCGTCTACAACCACATCCTCTACTTCAATTACCTCTTCTTCCTGACTAGTTTCTGTAGATTCTATTACGGTTTCTTCTACTTCCTCTTCATCCTCAACCACTTCAATTACCTCCGGCGCAGCTGGTGGTGGTGGCGGGGGTGGGGTTTTTATCTGTTCTGTCATTGGAACTTCTTCATCCAAATCATCCTCTACATTCAAAGAGATATCATAGTCATTCGTCTTATCATACGTTTTCCATTCCAAAGCGCCATAAACTAATGCCATTACCACTGCTAGTCCAATGACAAAAAACAGGCCGCTTCTTCTTCTAAGATCAGCTTTCGGATTCTTTTTCGGTTCCATAATTTTCTTATTTAATGTTCGCTAATTTAACCAATAATTTAATAAAAATGCAATTAAATCTTCCATTTTAACTGCCTTTTACCAGAAAAGAGAAGTTTAATAACAAAGACTCCAACAAAAGCTCCAAGGCCGTTTGCCAGTACATCAAGAAATTCCCCGCTGCGATGAACAGTAAATCTATCTTGAATTACCTCAATAATTATACCATAAATGATCACAGAAATCCCAATAATCAGGGTGGTTTTAAGCAAGCCTATGCTGCCTTTTGTTCTCTCCCTAAATGCAAAACTCCCCAGAACTGCGGCCACAAGATAAAATGTAAAATGCACTATTTT